>CAZTAI010000033.1:0-12181 GCA_964611555.1 uncultured Chloroflexota bacterium
GTACGCCGAGCCCGTTCACCATCGTCGTGTGCGAGTCGGCGCCGAACAGGGTGTCCGGGATCGCTAGGCCGTCACGCACCTGGACCACGCGCGAGAGCCGCTCGAGGTTCACCTGGTGGCAGATCCCGGCGCCAGGCGGCACGACGTTGAAGTTCTTGAACGCCTGACCCGCCCAGCGCAGCAGCGAGTACCGCTCGCGGTTGCGCTCGTATTCGCGCTCGAGGTTGCGCTCGTACACGTCGTTCGCGCCGAAGAAGTCGGCCTGGACCGAGTGGTCGATGATCAGGTCGACCGGCACGAGGGGCTCGATCCGCGCGGGATCCTTCCCGGCGCGCTGCATCGCGGCCCGCATCGCGGCGAGATCGAGGGCCGCGGGGACGCCGGTGTAGTCCTGGAGGAGGATCCGCGCCGGCCGGAACGGGATCGACGTGCCGGCGGGCGGCGCCGCGGGGTATGCCGCGAGCGCGCGAACCTCGTCTTCGGTCGCGCCGCCCTGTGCCGCCGCGCGGACCAGGCCTTCGAGGAGCACTTTCACGGTCATTGGCAGCGAGTCCACGCCGTCGAGATCCGTGATCGGGAAGTACGAGACCCCAGCGCCATCTAGGGGTCGGAGTTGCGGGAGAGGAGTCGCCATCAAGACCTCATCGTACCCGCGGTCAGGCCAGCGCGAACACCTGCTTCGGCTCGGGCACTCCCTTGAGCGTGTGTATCCCGCGGTCGACGAACGTGAAGCCGGCGCCTCCGACCAGGTCCTTGACCGTGCTCGACACGACGACCTCGCCAGGCGCGGCGATCGCGGTCAGGCGCGAGGCGATGTGCACGGCGATCCCGCGCAGGGCGCCGTCAGCGGCTTCCACCTCGCCGGTGTGCACACCGGCGCGGGCCCGCAGGCCGATGGTCCGGTCCTCGCGGTCGATGTCGCGCGCGAAGCGCACCGCGCGTGCCGGACCGTCGAAGCGCGCGAGGAAGCCGTCGCCGGCGCGGTCGACCTCCACGCCGCCGTAGGCGGTCAGGCGTCGCTCGACGAGCTCGTAGTGTCGCGCGAGCGTGTCGCGCCAGGTCGCGTCTCCGACGCGCGCGATGAAGTCCGTGGAACCTGCGATGTCTGCCGCGACCAACGTCGTGAGGAAGCGATCGGCGCGCAGCTTGCGCGGAGCGCCGGTGACGAACGCCTCGACCTCACCGATCCACTCATCCCAGACGTCGAACATCAGGTGACCCTGACCGGGAAGGACGACAAGTCGCGCGTTCGGGATACGTGATGCGTACCAGCGGACCGACGCGAGGGGAGCCACGGGGTCGTCGTCGCGGACCATGACGAGCGCCGGTACGTGGACGGTCGGCAGGATGTCGCGGACGTCGATGAGCCGGTTCATCCGCTGCTGCGCGTAGCGGGCCGTCGGCGAGCCCGTTGCGCGCCGGATGCGCCTGAGCCAGTCGTGGAACGCGGGATCGCCGCTCAGGTGCGGGCCGAACCAGCGGCGCCAAGCGTCGGTCGAGAAGTCGTCCTCGTAGCTGCGCTCCTTGTAGCTGCGCCAGAACCCCTCGAACTCCTCGTCCGTCGAGCCGTACGGCCAGTCGGGTCGCCGCGCGTAGCACACCGGCGCGCCGTACAGGATCAGCCCCGCCACGCGTTCGGGGTACGTCGCCGCGAACAGCGTCGCCATGGCGCCGCCTTCGGAGAATCCCATGAGGAAGGCACGCTCGCTGCCGACCGCGTCGAGGACCGCGCGGATGTCGTCGATGCGCTCCTCAAGCGTCTGGATACGGTCCGGACGATCGGAGAGACCCGTGCCGCGCTTGTCGAACATCACGAACCGGCTGGACTCGCCGAGGCGTTCGAACGTGCGCGCGAAGCCAGGGTTCTCCCAGAGCACGTCGAGATGCGCGTACGAGCCGACGCACCACAGCAGGTCTGGCGGCCCCGAGCCGAGGACCTGGTAGGCGATGTTGAGATCGCCGCTGCGCGCGTAGTGGACCTGAGGCGGCACGTCCATAGCATGACGCCCGTGCCAGCGCGCGGCGCGACCGTCGAGTACCGGGGCGTCACCAAGCGATACCCGGGCGGGACCCTCGCGCTCGACGATCTCTCGCTAGTGATCCCCGCGGGAGCGATCTGCGCGCTCGTCGGACCCAGCGGCGGCGGCAAGACCACCGCCCTCAAAACGGTCAACCGCCTCGTCGAGCCCACCAGCGGCCAGGTGCTGATCGACGGCACCGACGTCCTGAAGGAAGACCCGGTCGCCCTGCGGCGGCGCATCGGATACGTGATCCAGCAGGTCGGCCTGTTCCCGCACCGCACGATCGCCGAGAACGTGGCGACGGTCCCGGAGCTCGTCGGGTGGGAGCGCGCGCGCGTGCATGCACGCGTCACCGAGCTCTTGGACCTGGTGGGGCTAGATCCCGCGAGCTACGGACCGCGCTACCCCGCGCAGCTCTCGGGCGGCGAGCGTCAGCGTGTCGGCGTCGCTCGCGCACTCGCGGCCGAGCCGCCCGTGATGCTCATGGACGAGCCATTCGGCGCGGTCGACCCGATCGTGCGCGAGCGGTTGCAGGACGAGTTCCTCCGCATACACGATCGTCTGGGCATGACGGTGCTCTTCGTCACCCACGACATCGACGAGGCCATCAAGATGGGCGACCGCGTGGCGGTGCTCCGCGGCGGCCATCTGGTGCAGTACGCGCCTCCCACGGAGCTGATCGAGAGGCCCGCGGACGACTTCGTGCGCGAGTTCGTGGGCATCGACCGCTGGATCAGGCGGCTCGAGCTGCTGGCTGGATCCGGCGTGGCCACCGCGGACGCCATCCTCGCGCGGCTGCGGCCGGGATCACGAGAGTGACGCCGGGCGAGCCGCTCATCCGCTGGGACTGGATCGGGTCGAACCTCGATGAGATCGCCCTCCGCATCGGCGAACACGTCCTACTCGCGGCCGTGGCGATCGGCGTGGGCCTCGCGATCGCGCTAGCCGTATCGCTGCTGGTGCTGCGAGCCCCGCGACTCGAGCAAGCCGCGACCTTCGTGGCGGGCACGCTCTACACGATCCCCAGCCTCGCGCTCTTCGCGCTGCTCGTGCCGTACACCGGCTTCACCCTGCTGACCGCGGAGATCGGGCTCGTCGGCTACACGCTGCTCATCCTCATCCGGAACATCGTCGGCGGGGTCCGCTCCGTCCCCGACGACGTGCGCGAGGCTGCCCTCGGGATGGGCTACACGCCGGCGCAGATGCTCTGGCGGGTCGAGCTGCCCATCGCGCTTCCGGTCGTCATCGCCGGCATCCGCATCGCCACGATCACGACCGTCGGGCTCGTCACGGTCACGGCGTTGATCGGCCAGGGCGGTCTCGGCTACCTGATCCTCATCGGGATCCAGCGCTTCTTCTCGACTCCGCTCATCGTCGGCGCCGTTCTCTCGATCACCCTCGCGGTCGCGCTCGACGGCGCGCTGGTCCTCCTGCAGCGGCGGCTCACGCCGTGGAGCTCTGTCCTGGTCGCGGCGCGACCGGGCGTGTCGCCGGGCACATGAACGTCCTCGCCGAGGTCGCCGCGTGGTTCTTCGACCCCGCCCACTGGCAGGGGAGCGACGGCGTTCCCGTGCGCGTGCTGGAGCATCTGGAGCTCTCGCTGCTCTCGGTGGCGCTCGCCGCGCTCGTGGCGCTCCCCCTCGGCATGTACCTGGGGCACACCGGCCGTGGCGCTTTCCTCGCCATCAACCTCGCGAACGTCGGCCGCGCGCTCCCGTCGCTTGCGGTGCTCGCGTTCGCGCTACCGGTCGCGTTCGCGCTCGGACTGGGCCTCGGCTTCTGGCCGACGCTGATGGCGATGGTGCCGCTCGCCATCCCGCCGATCCTCACGAACACGTTCGTGGGGATCCGCTCGGCCGATGCGGACACGGTCGAAGCCGCGCGTGGAATGGGGATGCACGAGGTCCAGGTCCTTCGCGCCGTCGAGCTCCCGGCGGCGCTCCCCATCGTGCTCGCCGGGCTACGCACCGCGACCGTGAACGTCATCGCGACGGCCACCCTGGGGGCCCTCGTCGCCGGCGGTGGGCTGGGCCGCTACATCGTGGATGGCTTCGCGCTCCGTGACGATCCCCGCGTGTTCGCCGGAGCGCTCCTTGTCGCGATCCTCGCCGTGGGAACAGAGGTCGGCTTCGGCCTGTTGGAGCGTACGAGCCGCCATACTCAGCTGGCCGCCGGAGAGCCCTGAGAGAGCGCCGGCGAGGGGGGATATCCACCATGTCACGGACCATCACGACGGTACTGCTCGCGATCGTCGCGCTCGTTGTCACCGCTTGCGGCGGTGCCGGAGCGCCTTCCGGAGCCAAGCCGAAGGTCATTGTCGGATCCACGAACTTCTACGAGCAGGTAACGCTGGGCGAGCTGTATGCCCAGGTGCTCGAGGCGAACGGTTACACGGTCGAGCGCAAGTTCAACCTCGGGACCCGCGAGATCGTGCAGCCCGCTCTTCAGTCGGGCCAGATCGACGTGCTCGCGGAATACCTGGCGACACTCGTGCTCTTCCTCGACAAGAACGCGAAGCCCACAGGCGACAAGACGGAGACCGCAAAGATCCTCCAGGGGCTGCTCGAGCCGAAGGGCCTCACCGTGCTCGACGCCGCCGACGCGACGGACCAGAACGGCATCGTCGTCACGAAGGCGACGGCCGATCGCCTGAAGCTCACCAAGGTCAGCGACCTCACGCCGGTGGCCAAGGACCTTGTCTTCGGCGGGCCGCCCACGTGTCCGGAGCGCCCCTTCTGCGCCATCGGACTGCGGGACACGTACGGCATCACTTTCAAGGAGTTCAAGCCCCTCGATACCGGGGGCCCGCTCACCGTTGCTGCGCTCGAGGGGAACCAGATCGACGTGGCGCTCCTCTTCACGAGCGACCCGAGCATCGTCGCCAAGGGCTTCGTGCTGCTGGACGACGACAAGCAGCTGCAGCGGGCCGACAACATCGCGCCCGTCGTGCGTTCGAAGCTGCTCCAGGACGACCCGGGCGATGGGCTCGAGCGGCTCCTCAACAGCATCAGCGCGAAGCTCAGCCAGGACGAGCTGAACGGCATGAACAAGGAGGTGGCGGTGGACAAGAAGGACTCCAAGGACGTCGCCGCCGCGTGGCTCAAGAAGCAAGGACTCATCAAGTAGCGAACGACTCGTTCGACGTCGTCGTCATCGGCGGCGGTGCCGCGGGCGAAGCGGCCGCCGACTACGCCGCCTCGCGCAAGGCGACGGTCGCGCTCATCGAGAAGGACCTCGTCGGCGGTTCGTGCGCCCACTGGGCCTGCATGCCCTCGAAGGCGCTCCTCCACGCGGGTGCGGTGCGCGCGGCCGGGGGTGACTACCCGTGGCCGAAGGCGGCCGCGTTCCGCGACTGGATGATCAACCGGGTCGACATCCCGTACCCCGACGACTCGTCGCACGTGCGCAACCACGAGAAGCAGGGCGTCACGGTCATCCGCGGCAGTGGTCGTCTCAGCGGAGATCGCCGCGTCGAGGTCGAGGGTGACGGTCCGGCGCGCACGCTCACCGCGACCAGGGCCGTGATCCTGGCCACCGGATCACGCGCGAAGGTGCCGCCCATCCCGGGCCTCGAGGAGGCGGGCTACTGGACGAACGTCGAGACCACGGCCCTGCGGGAGCTCCCGAAGAGCGTCGTCGTTCTGGGCGCCGGCCCTTCCGGGGTCGAGTTCGCCCAGTACCTGCGGCGCTTCGGGGTCGCGACGACGATCGTGCAGTCGAACCAGCGGCTGAACCCGACCGACCATCCCCGCAGCTCGGAGCTGCTCGCGGAGGCATTCCGCGCCGAAGGCATCGACGTGCGCACCGGCGCGCGAGCGCAGCGCGTGCGCGCGAAGGCGGGGCCGGATGGCCAGCACGTCATCGACCTCGCGGACGGGTCCACCGTTGCGGGTCATGTCATCGCACTCGGGATCGGACGCACGCCGAACGTGGAGGGGATCGGCCTCGAGACGGTCGGCGTGGCCGTCAAGCCGGGGGAGTTCCTGAAGCCCGACGACCGCCTGCGCGTCGCCGAGGGCATCTACGCGGTCGGTGACCTGATCGGCCGCGAGATATCGACGCACCTGGGCTACTACGAGGGCGAGCTCGCGGCGCGCCTGGCGCTGGGCGACGACGTCCGCGCGGATCTGCGCGCGGTGCCACGCTGCGTGTACACGGACCCGGAGCTGGCCGCGGTCGGTCTCACCGCCGAGCAGGCAACGGAGAAGGGTCACGACGCCGTCGAGCTGACGGAGGATCTGGCCACAACGGCGAAGGGCTACATCGAGGAGGCCAAGGGTCACGTCACCATCACGGTCGACCGCAAGGACCGCGTCCTTCTGGGCGCGTTCTTCGCCGGCCCGGGCGCGACGGAGGCCATCCACGAAGCGGTGCTCGCCGTGAAGCTGCGCATCGGGCTCGACGACCTGGCCGACACCATCCACGCGTTCCCGACGACCGCGCGTGTATTCGGGGGACTTGTGGCGCGCGCGTTACGGGAGCTGCAAGGGCTCGCGTGAGCGAGCCGACATACCTCGACCTCCTCGACTACCGGCGACGCGTTCTCGCGCTCTACGACGAGGTCCGCAGGCTGTCGGCCACCGATCCGGGGCGCGCGCATGAGCGCTGGCGCGCGGGACGCGACGACCTTCTCGGCGGACATCCGCAGTCCGCGCTGGCACCCGAGGACCGTGCCCGCTTCCGAGGGTTGCGCTACTACCCGTACGATCCCCGCTTCCGGTTCACAGCACCCGTCGTGACGGAGACTTCGGGCGAGCGCTTCGAGATCGCGACGAGCACCGGCGAGGCGATGTGGCTCCGGCGGATCGGGAGACTGGAGCTGCCGATCGGGACGCTCCCGGTGCTCTGGATCGACGTGTACGGCGGTGGCATCTTCGTCCCGTACCGCGACGCGACCTCGGGGAGTGCCACGTATGGAGGCGGGCGTTATGTCCTGGACACGGTGAAGGGCGCGGATCTTGGGTCCACTGACGATGGCCGGCTCGTGGTCGACCTCAACTTCTCCTACCACCCGTCCTGCCACTACCACCACCGGTGGTCGTGCCCGCTCGCGGGGCCGGAGAGCCGGCTCGCGGTCGCCGTCGAGGCGGGCGAGATGAGCTGGGAGGGCGCCGCGCATTGAGCACCTACCAGCGCTGGGTCCTGGCGGCCGCGATCCTCGGCTCGGGCCTCGTGTTCGTCGACTCGACGGTCGTGACCGTCGCGCTCCCGCGCATCGGCCAGGACCTGCCGGCGCTGTTCCTGGGCGTGCTCGAGGGGCAGTCGTACGTCTACAACGGCTACCTCCTCACGCTCTCCGCGCTGCTGATCCTGGCGGGCGCGGCGAACGACCACTACGGGCGCAAGAAGATGTTCCAGCTCGGGATCGCCAGCTTCGGCGTGACGTCAGTCCTCTGTGGTCTCGCGCCCAACCTCGAGGCACTGGTCCTCTTCCGCGTGCTCCAGGGCGCGGCGGGCGCGCTGCTGGTCCCGAGCTCGCTGTCGCTCATCACCGCGTGCTTCAAGGGCGCGGCGCGGGGGCGCGCGTTCGGCTACTGGTCGGGAGCCTCGGCGGCCACGACGATCCTCGGCCCGGTCATCGGCGGCCTGCTCGTGGACTCGCTGTCGTGGCGTGCCGCGTTCCTGGTGAACGTGCCCTTCATCATCGCCGCGCTCTACGCCACGCGACAGATCGAGGAGAGCCGCGACAGCGAGAGCAGCGGCCGCTTCGACTGGACCGGCTCGCTCATCACGGCGCTTGCCGTCGGCGGGCTCGCCTTCGGCGCGATCTACGGCCAGCAGCGCGAGTGGCGCGACCCGTTCGCGTTCGTTGCGCTCGGGATCGGCGCGGCGGCGACGGTCGCCCTTCCGTTCTGGATGGCGCGCGCCAAGGATCCGCTGGTCCCGCTCGGCCTGTTCCGCTCCCGCAACTTCGCGGTGGTGAACGTCTCGACGTTCCTCATCTACGGTGCGCTCTACGTAGTCTTCTACTTCCTCACGCTGTTCCTTCAGGGCGTGATCGGGTACACGGCCGCGGCCGCGGGGCTGGCGGGGCTCCCGGGATCGCTGCTTCTCGTCCTCTTCTCATCTCGCGTCGGTGGCCTCGCGGCGCGCTTCGGTGTTCGGATCTTCATGGTCGCCGGCCCGGCGATCATGGCGGTCGGGGTGCTGTTGTTCGCGATGATCCCCGGCACGAGCGCTGGGTGGATGCTCGGACCGGGCGACCCGCTGCCGCCGCTCGACTACTGGCTGTGGATCTTCCCCGGGCTCATGGTCTTCGGGATCGGCTTGACGCTCCTGGTCACGCCGCTCGTGACCGCGCTGATGGGCAGCGTTCCGCAGGAGCGCTCCGGTCTCGGCTCGGCCATCAACAACGCGATCTCGCGCATCGGGCCTCAGCTGCTCGGCGCCCTGCTGTTCATCGCCATCACGGCCAGCTTCTACAGCGGCCTTCAGCGCCGCGTGCCTGAGCTGGGTCTATCGGACCCCGCCGTTCGCCAGGTGCTGGCGCCCCTCAACCCACCGAAGGGTGGGACCGGGATCTACGTGTCGGACGACGTCGCTCGGGCTGCGCGCGACGCGTCCACCGACGCGTTCCATCTGGCCATGCTCGTCGGAGCTGGCCTGCTCCTCGCGGGCGCGGTCGCGAACCTGGCGATCAGGGACCAGGCCGCGGCCCCGCCGGCAGATGCGGCGGTCGCGGCGGACTGACCCCCAGGGGTACGATCCGCACGTGGCCGTTCAGAACGCGACGGCGGTGACCCTGGAGACGGCGCTGGCCGCATACATCGCGGCCAACCCACGGTCGCAGGAGCTAGCGACCCGCGCGGCGCGACATCTGCCGGGCGGGAGCACGCGGGGCACCGTCTTCTTCCAGCCGTTCCCGCCGACGATGGTCCGGGGGTCCGGATGCTTCATCGATGACGTCGACGGCAACAGGCGCATCGACCTGCTGAACAACTACACCTCGCTCATCCTCGGCCACGCCCATCCGAGCGTGCTCGACGCCATCCACCGCGCCGCGGCGTCCGGCACCGCGTTCGCCGCGCCGACCGAGTACGAGCGTCGCCTCGCCGAGATCGTCTGCGAGCGCGTGCCGTCCGTGGAGCTGATCAGGTTCTGCAACTCGGGGACCGAGGCCACGATGCAGGCGATCCGGACCGCCCGAGCCTTCACCGGGAGGGACATGCTCGCGGTCTTCGACGGCGGTTATCACGGCACGCACGACCAGGTCTCGGCGCCCGGCATCGGGATCCCGAAGGCCGTCGCCGACCTCGTCGTGAAGCTCCCGTTCAACGACGCCGATCAGACGGAGCGGATCGTGGAGGCGCACCGGGACCGCCTCGCCGCCGTCATCGTGGAGCCGGTCATGGGCGCCGGCGGGATGATCCCGGCCGAGGCCGCGTTCCTAAGGAGCCTTCGAGAGCTCACGGAGCGCCACGGGATCGTCCTCATCTTCGACGAGGTCATGGCGTTCCGGATCCATCCGAACGGGGCGCAGGGCCACTACGGGGTCCGTCCCGATCTGACGACGTTCGGGAAGATCGTCGGCGGCGGGCTGCCGGTCGCGGCCTTTGGCGGCCGTTCAGAGATCATGTCGGTCCACGATCCGCGCCGTGAGGGCATCTCGTTCGGCGGGACCTTCAACGGCCATCCGGTGGGCCTCGCGGCGGGGATCGCCACGCTGGAGCTGCTTACGCCCGAGGTGCTACGGCGGCTGAACGATCTCGGGACCTATACGCGCGAGCGGCTCGGCGCGGTCTTCGCCGAGACGAGGTCGGCATTTCAGGTCACGGGCGCGGGGTCCCTTTTCAACGTGCACGCAACGAGCATCCCGGTGCGGAGTGCCGAGGGAGCCCGGCGCGGCGATCCCGTCCGCCTGCGGACCCTGATCCTCTCGCTGATGAACGCCGGCTTCTTCCTCGCACCGCGCGGGCTGGGCTGCCTGTCGACCCCGATGACCAGGGAGCACATCGACTCGCTGGTCGGATCCGTGCGCGAGATCGTGACCGCGATGGACCCGCCGGCCGACTAGCGGCCGGTCTTCCAGATCTGCGTCGTGCCGTCCCCGAGACGCACGATGATGTGGCCTTCCGCGCTTGCGCCCAGGTACTGCACGTCAGAGCTCATCGCGGTCCGTGTCTCCGAGATCTTCGACCACCCGCCGGGACCCGTCTCGAATCCGCGCACCGCGCTATCGATCGTCGTGCACGCGCCGAGCGCTGCCACCGTTGCCACCAGTACCGCCACGATGCCGATGCGCCGCATGTCTCCTCCTCGCCCCAAGGGCTAGTTCGGTCGTAGGGCAATGCATCGGGCAGTCCTAAGCACGGTGCCTATGTCACGGATCGATAACGGACTGGTGAAGTTCTACGCGGGGACCAGCCCTCGAAGCGCGTCCGCGAGCTCGGCGCGGCGGTCCGGGGTGTCGAAGCGGAGCGTCTGATCGGCCGGGAGGAGGCGCTCGGTCACACGCCCGTCCTTCCGGATGTAGGCCGCCGGGTAGTTCTCGCCCTGCGCGTTCGCCTCGATGGTGACGGCGACGGAGTCGGGTCCCGCGGCATCGACGAAATGGGCCAGCGGCCAGATGCCCTCGTCCCGGATGCCGTCCTTTGCCGTGACGCTCACGACGCGACATAGATAGGAGCGCTGGTGCCACATCTCGGGCCCGTGGTCGAGCTCGCCCAGCAGGAACGGCACTAGCTCGTCGGCCCGGACCGCGGGGCGGGGGATGTCGGCGCCAAAGCGCGTTCGCGCGAGGTGGCGCGCGAGCACGCGCGCGTTGTAGCGGTGCCCGTTGACGCCGCCGGAGTTGGATGGGATGCCGTTCTTCTTTAGGCCGGCCGCGGCCTGCGTGATGGTCCCGGCGAAGTGGATGCCAGGGACCGAGGCACTCTCCCAGAAGGGCGTGAGCGCCGGGAGCTTGTTCCGCCCGAACGTGGCGACCCCGAGCCCGGGCAGATCGCGCAGGGGCGGCACCCAGCCCGTGGCCGCGATCACATCGTCCACCTCGTAGGAGAGCTCCTCACCCGACTGGCTCCGCTTGAGGCGCACGCGAAAGCGCTGACCGGCCCGAGCGATCTCGACGATCGACGCGTTGAGCACGACCACGCCGCCGCCCAGGACGTTGTCCTCGTACGGCTGGACGTAGCGCGCGCGTACCCCCACCAGCGAGTTGGTCGTGACCGAGAGCTTCGTGGGGCTGGGGGAGGCGAGAACGATGCGCCTCGCCCACTGCAGGAACCCGCTCGCAAGCTCGAACGCGGAGTTCTCCTTGCCGACGATGAAGATCTCGCGGTCGGCGTATGTCTCGGGCTGGCGGGTGTCGGCGTAGTGCGACGCGAGGTCGAGGCCCGGCGTGTCGGGCCGCCACGGCTCGGCCACGCCCACCGCGAACACCGGGACCTGGCAGCGGTACTCGCCGTCGCTGGTCTCGATGACGAATGCGTCGCCATCGCGTCGCGTCGCCTCCCAGCGGCAGCCGTAGCGCACCGGGATCTTGGCGCGGTCGGCGAACGTCGCCAGGTTGCGCTCCATCTCGGGGCGCGATGGGAAGTAGCTCGTGCCGTCCATGAGCGTCGGCATGATCGCGCGGGCGTCCGTGGACTCGCTGACCATGCTGTTCCAGTCGTAGCGCTCGTACTCGCGGATGTCGCGCGCGCATGGCGCGTACGGCTTGGTCCAGGAGAGCAGGCGCTGGAAGAACGGGAACCGCCGGAACATGCCGCCCGCCGAAGGGTCCTTGGAGACGATCGCGTGCCGGACCCCGAGCTCGGCCAGCGAGTGGCTCAGCTGCAGCCCGCCCGGGCCGCTGCCGACGATGACGACGGGGTACTCGCCCGGCGGCGACGCTCCTTCTAAGGACGCCATCGGGTGGCGTTCCGCAGCTTGCGCGCCTCGGCCTGGAGCATCCGGTACGCGACGCGGGGATGCGAGATCACGAAGTCCTCGAAGAGCGGACCCGCAAGAACAGCGCAGCGGAGCGGCCGCAGCGCCACGACGTCGGCGCTGGGGGCCTCGCCAAGGAGCACCGAGCCCTCACCGAAGAAGTCCCCGCGGCCGAGGCGGTTCACCTCTTTGCCGTCAGCCCGCGCCGAAGCCTCGCCCTCGAGGATGATGAAGAACCCCGATCCGGTGAAGCCCTCGCGGAGGATGCGCTCGTTCTCCGCGAAGTAGCGCTC
>CAZTAI010000034.1:0-12115 GCA_964611555.1 uncultured Chloroflexota bacterium
CGGTCACCACGATGGGGCCGACCAGGGTTCGATCGCCGCGCACGACGTGCAGTGACGCGCGCTTGGTCGCGTTCGCCTCCGTGAGGAGCAGCGTGCCGTGGTCCAGGTCGAGCGCCGCGTGCCCCACGCGGGCGGGGACAGCCGCGCCCCGCGCGTGCCAGTGGAAGCGGCCCGCGATCATGAGGTGGACCACCAGGAAGAGGTCGTCCTCGAGCCCGATCGCGATGCGCTTTCCGATGCGCCGGACGCTCGCGATGCGCTTGCCCTCGGCCGCCGAGGTGGGCGGGTCGACGGTGCGCAGGATGATCGGGCTCGAGATCCGCACGCCCTCGAGCACATGGCCCACGGCCATGCGCCGGAGCGCCGCCAGGTAGGCCTCGATGTCGGGCAGCTCGGGCATTCGGGAAGGTTACGGATAGCGAGACGCCTCACCGACAGAGGGGTGAGGCGTCCACGCAACGGGGGGGTGGGGGCGGTTTTGGGCTCGAGCTAGTCGTCGTCCTTCGCGAGCTCGGCGGCGATCGTCACGCGAGCCGCCTGGTGCGCCTGCTCCATGACGTCGGCCGCGTTCTCCGCGAGCGCCATGGCGTTGGAGCCCGTCGGCGTGCACTGAGCGCTGTAGATCGACTGCTTGGTGCGGTCGTAGGTCTCGTGGATGATCCGGTCGGCGCTCTTGGCGGCATCGATGGCGCCCTCGCTGCCGAACGACTTCACGCCGCCCCAGAGCTTGTCGTTGGCCGTGTGCCAGATCTCGAAGGCCTCGTAGAGGCGCTCCTTCGCGGCGTACATCGCCTCCTCGCAGGCCTCGTGGTCCGGCTTGTTCACGATGAGCGTCGCGTAGAGCTCCTTGGACGTGGAGTAGGTCTGGCGCATGGAGACCTCGGCGGTCTCGGCCAGGGCCATCGAGCTGTTCTCGCCCGTGGCGCATCCGGCGTTCGCGATCCGCGAGCGCGTCTTGTCATACGTCTTGCGCAGCACGGCGTCGGCCGACCAGAAGGCCTTCATCGACGACTCGCTGGCCCAGCCCTTGAGCGCCTTGAGCATCTTGTAGTTGCCGCCCTGGTACTCCTCGAAGGCCTTGTGCAGGCGATCCTTCGCCGCGTACATCGCGTCGTCGCAGCGCGGCGCCTTCGTGTGGTTCGGCTTTTCGGTCGCCTTCGGCCGCTCGGTCTTCTTCGCCTTCGGCGTCGGGGTCGGCTTGAGGCGCTCGAGCTCCTGCAGGACCGTCGAGCGCGCGAGGTTGTACACGGTCTCCATCGCGGCGATCGCGCGATCGGACACCTCGAGCAGCGCGAGCGCGCCGTAGCTGAGGCTGAACGCGACCGCGCCCTGAGCGGCCCCTTCCGGCAGGCAGAGGCCCATCTCCTCGAGCGCGCCGAGTGCTTGCGTGTGGATCTCGGCGAGCAGCGCGTCGGCGTTCTCGATGGACTCGTACACCGCGGCGCTGCCCTTGCCGCCCAGCTCCTCCCGGAGCTTGTCGATCTCTCCGTCGTACTTCTTGAAGGCCGCATCGATCCGGCCGCGAGCCTCGGTGCGAGCGGCCTGCTCGTCGTCGCAGTCGACCTCGCTGACCGGGACGATCTCCTCGGTCTCCGCCTCGGGCTCGTCGCTGACGGGCTCGAACACGAACTCGTCGAGCGGTGACTCCTCGGGCTCGACGACGTTGACGATGGGCGTGACCTCGGGGTCGTTCCGCATCAGGCCGGTCATGCCGGCGCCGGTGGATGCCGAAACGACCGCGCCGCCGGCTAGGATCAGTGCCCCGGAAACGGCGCTAGCCTTCGCGCTTAGAAGGATCCCCGCCAGGTTTCCGAGCACTCCCACCCTCCAGTTATCGCTGCTGCCAGAACGCTGGCGAGCAAGCCCTGTTATGAGCGCAGAACGTGCAGGCGCCGCCTAGTCAAAATGACCGGGATGGAAGTACTAGGACCGTGCAGCTGACACCCGGATGCGACCGGGAGTGAACGACCGGGGGACGATCGGCGGGCCAGTGGACGAGGTCCTGGCGGAGGTCCGCGACCGCATCCGCCGCAAGCGCGAGTCCGGCGTGTACGGCCCGGAGGTGGAGGCGGCCCTCCGGCTGCCGCTGCCGGGCGGCCGCCCGCTGTTCGTGGAGGAGCTGGGCGATCCCATCCCGGCCCTTCGCGAGGCGCTCGAGGAGTCGGTCGAGTACGACCCGCGCAGCCGCAAGCCGCTGGTCGGCCCGCTGATCACCCTGGCGCGCCGCGTGATCATGGGCCTCACTCGCTGGTGGCACACGGCGGTCGCCGAGCGGCAGGACCGCATCGACCGGCTCGCGTACCGCGCGATCGTGGATCTGCGCGAGCGCCCGAACCCCGGCTTCGACGAACGACTCCGCCGTCTGGAGCGCGACTGGGCGCGCTTCCGCCGCGATCTCGTCGCCGCCGATCTGAACTCGGTCTATTTCCAGGCGCGCTTCGGCGGCGAGGAGCGCGTGATCCGCGCGCAGTCAGAGCGCTTCCTCGACCTGTACCGCGGCAGGCACCGCGTGCTGGACCTCGGAAGCGGGCGGGGGACGTTCCTCGAGCTGATGCGCGAGCACGACGTCGGCGCGTACGGGGTCGATCTCGACGAGCGCATGATCACCGAGGCGCGGTCGCGCGGCCTCGAGGTGGAGGAGGCCGACGCCGTCGCGCACCTGCGCGAGCTCGCCGACATCAGCGTCGACGGCGTCTACGCACGGCACATCGCTGAGCACGTGCTGCCGGGTGAGCTGGTGGAGATCCTGCGGCAGTGCCGGCGCGTGCTGGGGCCGGGCTCGCCCATCGTCTTCGTCACGCCCAACCCCGCGACGCTCACGGTCGGCGCTCACACGTTCTGGATGGACCCCGGCCACGTGCGACCCATCCCGCCCGACCTCTTCAAGTTCCTGCTCGAGGTCGAGGGATTCCGCGAGGTCGAGATCGTCACCTTCGAGCCGACCGAGGGCGCGAAGCTCGACGAGTCCGTCGCGGATCCGCTGATGCGAGGCAACATCCGTCTCCTCAACGAGCTGCTCTATGGCGACCGCGACTACGCGGTGATCGGGCGCACCCCGTTCATGACCCCCGCGTGAGCATTCCCAAGGCGTGGCGCTTCGGCGGGCCACCGACCGCCGTCCACCAGTTCCATCCGGTGCTCGCGCCGAACGACGCGATGAGCGCGCACGTGTTCGCGTTGCGCGATCGCCTGCGCGAGTGGGGGCACGCCTCGGAGGCGTACGCGGTCGAGGCGAAGCCCGGCGCCGAGGGCGTGCTCCCGTACCGGCGCCTCTTCCGGACGATCAAGCCCACCGACTTGCTGCTCATGCACTTCTCGATGGGCCACGAGGTCTTCGATCAGCTCGCGAAGCTCCAGGCCCGGAAGGTGCTCGTCTATCACAACGTCACACCGCCCGAGTTCTTCAGCGGGGTCAACGACCACGCCGCGGTCCACGCGAGGCTCGGCCTCCGGCAGCTCGCCGGTCTCGCTCCGCACATGGACCTCGCCATCGGCGTCTCCGAGTTCGACCGCAACGACCTCGTCGAGGTCGGCTTCACCAACACGGCGACCGTGCCGATCCTCATCGACTGGGCCCGCTACGACGTCAGGCCGGACGACAGCGTGCTCGCGGCGCTCTCGCGCCGCCGCGCGCGGATCCTCTTCGTCGGCCGCATCTCGCCCAACAAGCGGCAGGACGATCTGATCCGCATGCTCGCGTACTACCGCGCCTGCATCGACCCCGAAGCGCAGCTCTTCCTGGTGGGCTCGTACCGCGACCAGCCCCAGTACCACGCGCGCTGCGTCGCGCTCCGCGATGCGCTCGACCTGCAGTCGAGCGTGTTCTTCACAGGATCCGTTAGCACCGAGGCGCTCGTCGCCTACTACCGGCGCTCATCGGTGTTCCTCTCGCTCTCGGAGCACGAGGGCTTCGGCGTCCCGCTCCTCGAGTCGATGTACCTGGGCCTGCCGGTCGTGGCCTACGACGCGGCCGCGGTGGGCGAGACGCTCGACGGCGGCGGCCTCCGGCTCCACCGCAAGGACCTGCCCGAGGCGGCGGAGACGTGCGCCCTGGTGGCCGAGCGCTCCGACCTGCGGGACGAGCTGGTCGCGGCCGGGCACCGCCGCGTACGCGACTTCGCCGCCGACACCGTCGCGCAACGCACGCGCGAGGTCCTGGGCCTCTAGCGATGCGCCTCCGGCGCGTTGATCAGTTCGCACCCACCGTCGCCTACGGCGACGCCATCGGCAGCGACATCTTCGAGCTGCAGCGCCTCTTCTGGAAGCGCGGCGTCGCGAGCGATGTGTTCACGGACGAGGCGAAGCCGGGTGTCGAGCCCTTCGTGCGTCCGTGGCACGAGCTGCGCGAGCCCGAGCGCGACGCCGTATTGCTGGTGCACGTCTCGATGGGCAACACGACGCTGTCCGAGATCGCGAAGCTGCCGCGGCGGAAGGCCGTCGTCTACCACAACATCACGCCGGCTTCGTTCTTCGAGGGCCTAAGCGACCAGCTCGAGCAGCACAGCATCCTCGGGCGCGACCAGCTACGCGAGCTCGCGCGCACCAGTGAGCTCGGGATCGCCGACAGCGAGTTCAACCGGCGCGAGCTGGAGGAGGCCGGCTTCGACCGGACCGCGGTCGTCCCGATCCTCACGGACCCGATGGCGTGGGAGGTCACGCCCGACCCGAAGGTCGCCGCCGAGCTCGCCGACGAGCGCACCAGCGTCCTTGTGGCGGGCCAGATCCTGCCCCAGAAGGCCATCCACGACGTGCTCGACGCGTTCGCGCGCTACCGCGAGCGTGACGCGACGGCGCGCCTCTACCTGGTCGGGTCGCACGGGATGTCGGGGCCCTACCTCGACCGCGTGCGCGAGAAGATCCGCGACCTGGGCATCTCCGACGCGACGCGCCTCACCGGCAGCGTCCCCATCGAGCAATACGTCGCGTACTTCCGCGGCGCCACCGTGCTGCTCACGCTCTCGGACCACGAGGGCTTCTGCGTGCCGCTGCTCGAGGCCATGCGCTCGGACCTGCCGATCGTCGCGAACGGCGCGGGGGCGATCCCGGAGACGCTCGGCGATGCGGGCATCCTGCTCGAGGACAAATCACCGGACGCCGTCGCGGCCGCGCTCGAGCGCGCCGTCCAGAACGCCGATAGGCGCGCGGACCTCATCGGACGCGGCCGCAAGCGGCTCGCGGACTTCTCGACGGCGCGCGTCGCGGAGCGCCTCCAGTCCGCCCTGGGGCTCGCGGGGTGGGAGCTACCGAGGGAGCGTCAGCACAACGTGACCGTGCTCTCGAGCGACGAACGTGACGGCATGCGCCCGTACGCGCTCGCGGTCTGCGAGGGCCTTCGCGCGAATGGGCACGACGTGACGTTCGCGGGGGTCAAGCACGCCGACACGGCCGCGCTGTACCGAGCCTCGAGGCACATCGCGAAGGGCGACGTCGTGGTGATCGAGCACGAGGCGGGACTCTTTCGCGACGTGCCGCTCGTGCGGACGCTCCTGGGTCTCCGGCGGCGCGGCCACAAGATCGTGCTCTCGCTGCACGAGCTCGAGCCGGACAAGTTCCATCACTACCGGCTGCTGGTCGCGGCCCTCAACTACCGGCCGCGCCACGGCTTCGTCGTAGAGGTCGCGCGACTCGTCTGGGTCGCGCTCCGCGTCGTCAACTGGTTCATCCGCTTCCGCGCCGTCGTGGGCCTCATG
Organism: uncultured Chloroflexota bacterium; assembly: GCA_964611555.1. GTDB lineage: Bacteria > Chloroflexota > Limnocylindria > P2-11E > P2-11E > GWC2-70-10. Next base: position 5,691 of record CAZTAI010000034.1, read on the forward strand.
GGCTCGCTGGCGACGCGGCTCGTGGCGCACTCGCCGCGGTCCGAGAGATGGCTCGACCTCCTCTCCTCGCAGCGCGAGAAGCGCGACACCATGCCGCTGCTCCTGCGGCCTCTCGAGGACGTGGTCGTGCCCAGGGCGGCCCAGGAGAAGAGCGCGCTCCGCGCGAAGCTGGGTCTGCCGCAGGACCGGTTCGTTTTCACCTCGCCCGGCTTCTTCTTCCCGCGGAAGCGACTCGTCGAGGTGCTGAACGCGCTGCCCGACGACGCCGCGCTCGTCCTCTCGGGGACGCGCTCGCCCGGCCACCCCGAGTACTACGACCTGGTCATGGCCGCGGCCAAGGAGAAGGCGAACGTCTTCATCAACGCCGAGTTCGACGGGATGGGCGAGCTCGTGGCCGCAAGCGACGCCGTCGTCCTCTACTACGAGGACGTGTTCCAGAGCGGCATCGCGACGCAGGCCATCCACGCTGGGCTGCCCTGCATCTTCTCGGGCGAGGCGGGCTTCCAGATCCACAGCGGCGCGGGCCTGATCGCGCGCAACGACGTGGAGCTGCGCGCGCGGATGGAGGAGATCCAGCGGCCCGAGGTCTACGACCGGCTGCGCCGCGGGGCGAGCATCCTGCGGCACATGCTGGCGGCGGAGCGGCTCGCGCCGCGCTACCTGGTCGGCCTCGAGTGACGCGCATCACCGTCGTCTCGAGCCGGGAGCGCTGCGGGATCCAGACGTACTCGCATGCGCTCGTCGACGCCTTTCGCGCGCTCGGGCACACCGTCGAGTACGTGGGCGTCTCGCCGTGGCGGTCTCGCGAGCTTCTCGACAAGGTGCGCCGGATCCCGCGCGACTCGAAGGTCGTGATCTTCGAGCACGAGTTCGGCGTCTTCAAGAGCGGCGCGCTGTCGGGCGCCATGGCCTGGCTGCGCCTGCGCGGGAAGAACGTGATCCTCTCGGTCCACGAGCTGGAGCCGGACAAGTTCGCGAACTACCATAAGGTCGTTGCGGCGCTCCACTACCGGCAGCGCTGGTCGTCGCCGATCGTCGAGCTGGGGCGCGTGTTCTGGGCGACGGTGCAGATCGCGCAGCGGATGCTCCGGTACCGCCTGGCGCTCTGGCTGCTGGGCGCGTTCCCCTCGCGCATCGTGTTCCACTCGACCCTCGCGCGTGACCACGCCTGGCTCATCACCGGCCGGCCGGACCGGGCCGTGGTCATCCCGCACTTCGTGGAGCCGCTCGCCGGCGCCGAGGACCCGCTCCGCACCGACCGCGAGGCGCAGAAGCGGCGCCTCCGCGAGCGGCTCGGCCTGCCCCAGGACCGCTTCATCTTCGTCTCGCCGGGGTTCCTCTTCCGCCGCAAGCGCCTCATCGAGGTGATCGCGGCGACCCCGCCGGAGGCGCTCATCGTCCTCGCCGGCACGGAGGGAAAGTGGGATGAGGGCTACCTCGACGAGATCCGCTCGTACGTGGTGCGGAACGACCTGCGCAACGTTGTCATCGACACCGACTACGACCAAATGCCCGACCACTTCATGGCGGCGGACGCCGTGGTGCTCTTCTACCAGCGGACCTTCCAGTCCGGCATCGCCTCGCACGCGCTGTGGGCAGGCCTGCCCTGCATCTTCACCGATGACCCGGCCTTCGCCATATACGACGGCGCGGGCATCGCGGTCGCGGACGAGGGCGCGCTGAAGCGGGCCATGATCGACATTCAGCGGCCCGAGGTCAGCGAGCCGCTGCGCGCTCGCGCGCGCGAGCTCCGTGAGGAGCTCTCGCCGCGCGCGATGGCCGAGCGCTACCTCGAGGCGGTCGCATGAAGGACGGCTTCCTCGCCGAGTACCGGCAGGAGTTCGGCCGCACGCACGGCGCGTTCAATCTCGACGCGGCGCTCTTCTTCTTCGCGTACGGGGCGCTCCTGGCCGATAGCGGCGTTCGGGGTTCCGTCCTCGAGATCGGCGTCCACCACGGCCTCTCGATGATCGCGGTGGCGGCGCTGCGCGGCCCCGGTGGCCGCGTCGTGGCCGTGGACACGTTCGGCCACGATCACCGCAACATCGGCCGGTCCGGCCAGATGACCGGCGATGAGAAGACGCTCCGCGCGAACATCGCGCGCTACCACCCGGACACCGACCTCGTGGTCATCGCCGGCGACTCGCAGACGCTGGGCGCGAAGGATCTCCCGCACGACCTCTCGTTCAGCCACGTCGACGGGGGCCACTCCGCGGAGGAGACGCAGCACGACATCGCGCTGGCGTGCGACGCGTCGCTCCCCGGCGCGCTCATCGCCGTAGACGACCACTTCAATCCGTCATTCCCGGGTGTCGCTGAGGGCAGCGTGCGGTTCCTGATCGAGCGCCCGGGGACGCTCGTGCCGCTCGCGATCGGCTTCAACAAGGTGCTCTACCAGCGGGCTCCGGCCCGTGGCGACCTCAACGCGAAGTTCCGAAAACGCTTCTCCTATGTCCCGGTGACCGAGGCCGTCTACGGCGGCCAGCAGGTGCTCGTGCTCGGCTCGGGCTTCGCGCTGCACGTGGACCTGGACCGCAGCACGCCCGAGCAGCTCGAGCGGGTGCGCGACCTCGAGCTGCGGGTCGAGCTTTCGTCGGCGGTCCCGGCCGTCGCGGCCGCGCCGGGTCGGCCCGTGGAGGTGGGGATCACGGTCCACAACCGCGGGACGGTCCCGCTGTCGTGGGGCGACGCGCCATTCGGGCTCTCGTACCACCTGCTGCGCAAGGGCGGGGCCATGGAGCGCTACGAGAACGCGCGGAACTGGTTCATCCCGACGCTCGAGCCCGGCGACGAGCGCCTGATGCCGGTCTCGGTGATCGCGCCGGAGCGCGCGGGCGATTACGTGATCGAGTTCGATGTCGTCTGGGAGGGCCACTGCTGGCTCCGCGACCGCGGCAACGAGCCCGCCCGCGTTCCCCTGAAGGTCGGATGAAGCGCCGCCGCGTCCTCATCGTGGTCCAGCGCTACGGAAAAGAGGTCGTGGGCGGCAGCGAGTCGCACGCGCGTACGGTCGCGGAGCGCCTCGCGCGCTGGAACGACGTCGAGGTCGCCACCACCACCGCCCTCGACCACTGGACCTGGGCAGCTCACTACCGCGTGGGCACCTCCGAGATCGACGGCATCAAGGTGCACCGCTTCCCGATCAAGAGCGGGCGCAGCGGCACGTACAAGGAGACCGAGAAGAAGGTGCTCTTCGAGGAGCACACCCTCGCCGACGAGGAGCGCTGGCTGCGCGAGCAGGGCCCGCACTCACCTGAGCTCCTCGACTTCATCTCCCGGGAAGGGCACGGGTACCAGGCGATCCTCTTCTACACGTACATCTACGAGCCGACCGCACTGGGTCTGCCGCTGGTGCCGGAGCGGAGCGCGCTGGTGTCGACCGCGCATGCCGAGCTGGCGCTGAGTCTGGCGCCGTTCCGCGCGCTCTTCCAGCTGCCCCGCGCCTTCGGGTACCTCACGCCCGAGGAGCGCGACCTCGTGCACCGGGAATTCCGGAACGACCACATCCCGGGAGAGGTGCTGGGTATCGGCCTCGACGCCCCGCCGCCGGCGGACCCCGGCGGATTCCGCGAGCGCCACGGGCTGCGCGGTCCCGTCGTCCTCTACCTCGGCCAGGTCTCGGAGGCCAAGGCGGTGGACGACCTCCTCGCGATGTGGGCGGCGTACCGGAACAGCGCGCGCGACGGCACGCTCGTGCTCGCGGGGCCGGTGGCGCTCGAGATGCCCGAGCGGGCTGACGTCGTGGCCCTGGGCCGCGTCTCGGACGACGAGAAGTGGGCCGCGCTCGCCGCCGCCGACGCGATCGTGCTGCCGTCGCACTTCGAGAGCCTCGGGATCGTGCTGCTCGAGGCGTGGCAGATGGGCACTCCGGCGCTCGTGCCGGCGTGGAACGCCGTGACGGCCGGCCAGGTCGCGCGATCGGGCGGCGGCCTTGCGTACCCGTCGGAGGAGCGCTTCCCTCGCGCGCTCGCCGCGCTCCTCGCCGAGGGCCGGTGGCGCGGCGGGAACGGCCGCGCCTGGGTGGAGCGCGAGTGCGCGTGGGACGCCTTCGACGAGCGCCTTGGCCGTCTAGTGGACATGGCGGCCTTCGATGCCTGACCGCCCCTCTCTCCTGGTGGTCGTGCAGCGGTACGGCGACGGTGTGGCTGGCGGGGCCGAGGCGCATGCCCGGATGCTCGTGAACAAGCTCAAGGCACACCTGGACGTGGAGGTCGCGACGACGACCGCACGCGACTACTGGACGTGGGAGAACGAGTTCAGCGCCGGGCTCACGTGGGTGGATGACGTGCCCGTACGCCGCTTCCCGGTCGAGAAGCCGCGGTCGAGGCTCTTCAAGACGTACGAGCGCCGCGCCTTCCGCGGGAGGCACGGCCTCGCGGACGAGATCTCGTTCGTCGATGCGCAGGGGCCGGTCACGCCGGACCTGACCGAGCACCTCTTCCAGCACGGCCGCGAATACGACCACGTGCTGTTCTTCACGTACATCTACTGGACGACGCTGTTCGGGTTGCCGGTCGTGCCGGAGCGCGCCGTCCTCGTGCCGACCGCGCACGTCGAGCCGGCCATCGGTCTCACGCTGTACCGCCGGGTCTTCCACCTCCCGCGCGCGATCGCGTTCAACACCACCGAGGAGCGAGCGATGGTGCAACGCCGCTTCGCGAACGCGCGTGTGCCGAACGAGGTCGTCGGGGTCGGCGTTGACGTCCCCGCCGATCTCGAGATCGCTCCTGCGAGGGACCGGATCGGCGTCGGCGACACATCGAGGGCGCGCGCCAGTGCCGGCGCCCGCGGGGAGCGCTTCCGCACGCGGCACGGGATCGAGGGCCCGGTGTTCCTCTTCGTGGGCCGGATCGTCGAGAGCAAGGGCGCACGAGAGCTTTTCGACCTCTGGAGCACGTGGCGCGCGCACGCGACCGCGCCGGCGACGCTCGTCCTCGCCGGGCACCGCGAGATGGCGATCCCGAGCCGCGCCGACATCCGCTACATCGGCGAGATCTCCGAGGACGAGAAATGGGACGCCTTCGCCGCCTGCACCGCGCTGGTCGTGCCCGAGCGGCTGCAGTCGCTCTCCCTCGTCACGCTCGAGGCGTGGTCCGTGGGTCGTCCGGTGGTCTGTCCCGCCGGCGCACCCGTGCTCGCGTCGATGTCGCGCCGCGCGTCCGCCGGCGTCCCGTACCGCTCAGCCGCCGAGTTCGCCGAGATCTGCGAGGTGCTCGTCGAGCGTCCGGAGCTGGCGGACCGCCTCGGCTCGCGCGGGCGCGCGTTCGTCGAGCGCACGTACACGTGGCCGGTCGTCGTGGAGAAGTACCTCGATCTATTTGCGGAGGTGCGCGCGCGCAATTCCACCGGAAAGTGAAGGGGCGCCCTCTCGGGCGCCCCTTCGTTCACTTGCGAGCTTGAGCGGCCTACTGCTTCACGAGCTGGAAGTTCTTGGTGACGATGCCGCTGACCGTGAAGACGCCCGAGTACGCCTGCGCGTACTTCGGCAGGGGCGTGTTGCGGAGCGCGAAGACGTCCCAGGTCGTACCGGGCTGCGCCGCGACATCACTCAGGTTGATGACGTACTTGCCGTCGCCGCCCGTTGTGGTCCAGCACCGGATCGGCGGGCCCAGCGTGATGCAGGCCGACGGAATGACCGCGCCTGTCGCAGAGTCCGTGACCGTTCCGCAGATCGCGAGCCCGGTCGTTGGGCACGGCGGTGCGGGCGGCACGATGGCGACCGTCGGTGTCGGTGAAGGGGTGGGCGACGGGGTCGGTGTGGGCGTCGCAGTCGGAGCGACGGTCGGCGCCGGCGTCTTCGTGGCGGCGGCCGTCGGGGTCGGTGTCTTGGTCGCGGCGGCTGTCGCTGCCGCGGTGGCGGTCGCTGCGACCGTTGCGCTCGGGGTCGCCGTGGCGGTGGCGGCCGCGGTCGGCGTCGCTGTCGCGGCCACCGTTGGCGGCGTCACGAAGCAGCCGACGCTCTCCCAGGCGGGGAGGAACGACTGCTGTTGCGCCGGCGTGAAGGTGGCCGCTTGTGGACAGTCGACCTCGGCCAGGATCCACGGCGAGAACGAAGTGGCCTCGCCACAGACCTTGCCGGCCGACGCGTCCGTGGTCACGTCATTCCACTTGCCGTCCTTGTAGTGGAGCAGCTTCGTTTCCGAGGTGACCGACGCGTCCTCGATGCAGACGGTCGCCTTGTCGAACTTCGCGGTGCTGGTGATCTCGAAGGACTTCGCGCTCTTGAAGGTCACGCCCTCCGGGGCGGTCGGCGGGTTGACGCTTTGCTCGACCTTGACCTCGCCCGCCGCGCTGATGGAACCGAAGCTGATCGTCGCCGGCTTCGCGAGGCCCGGCACGGCGACCTGCGCCGTGACGTTCGAGCCGGTCGAGACTTGAGCTACAGGCTGCGCGGCGGCCGGCGACGCGGCGGGCGGCGTTCCGCC
>CAZTAI010000035.1:0-11253 GCA_964611555.1 uncultured Chloroflexota bacterium
GAAGGCGAGACGCTGCGGATCGCGCTTCGCGGCATCGATGAGCGAGACCGTCTCGTCGATCAGCACCTTCGCCTCGGTCGAGATCTCCTTGCTGTTCGACTCCGCCTTCAGCGGATCGCGCAGCTTCAGCAGACGATTGGTGAGGCGACGCAGCTCCTTACCGCCCTCCACGTCGCCGAGCGTGCGGGTGAGCGCCTTTACCGTGAAGCGCGTGGCCTCGTCGACGAACTCGCGCGGGCGACCGAGGGCCATGCGCTTCTTGACCTCGACGCCCAGCTCATAGAGGTGAACGACCGAGAGCGCGGGCAACACGAGCGCCTGCTCACCGAGCTCGATCGACTTCGCGAGGTTGACCTCTTCCTCCGCGGTGAGCAGCGGGACCTTGCCGATCTCCTTGAGGTACATGCGGACCGGGTCGTCGACGCTGATGAGGTCGCTGGCGAGGACCTGCGAGATGGCGTCCTCGCGCTGCATCTCCTCGGTCTCGTCCTCTTCCTCACGGACCTGGGAGAGCGACGGACCTCGCTCGGCCTCGAGGATCTCGACGTTGTTGTCGTCGAGCGAGACGAGGATCTCCTCTAGCTCGGCCGCGTCGGCATCCGGGAGGGCGCGGGCGATCTCGTCCTGCGTCAGGTAGCCCTGCTGGCGCCCCTTTGCGAGGAGTCGGTCGGCCGCGTCGCGGTGCTCGGGATGGATAGCCGACCCCGCGGCCGCTTGCTTGAGTGGTACAAGCGGCGGCTTCGCGGAGGTCTCTTTCTTGGATCGCTCTTTAACGTTCGTCTTCATTCGTCTTCGTCCTCTGGCACCGGTCCTTCCGGTGCCGCGCCTTGCTCGCGCTCGTGCATGAGGCGGGTCAGCTCGTCCGTGAGCCGGTCGATCTCAGCGTCCAGCCCGCCGATGTCATCGTCGCCCCGAGCGCGTGCGGCCCGTTTCTCCTCGATCCAACGCCGCAAGTTCCTATCCCGAAGCCGCTGCGAGACCTGTTCGATGGCCCGAGCGGCCTGGTCCTCGTCTACCGGCTGGGGCGTCGATGCGCCCAGGGCTGCGGCGAAGGCAGCCAACTGTGCCGGGTAGCGGGGGCCGGGACGCTCGCCAGCGCGTAACAGCTCGAAGATGGCGCGGTGGTCGGGATCGGTGAAGTCGTCGGGGTCGAGCACGGATCGGGCCGCTTCTTCAGGGAACTGAAGTAATTGTGCCACCAGATAGCGCTCGAGATCGCCTGGGGCAGATGGCGGACGCTGGCCATTACCGGCCGGAGCCGGCGCCTCCACAGGCTGGAACGCGGTCCGCGGACGGTCCATTCCGGCCGCCCGAGCGCCCGCTAGCTCCTGTCGCAGCGTCTCCTCGGCCACCCCGGTGAGCCTCGAGAGGGTCCCGACGTAGAGCTCTCGGGTCAGCTGGTCGGTCTCCTCGGCGAGGAGCGGAAGCGTCTCGGCAAGGAAGCGGCGCCTGCCGTCCGGCGCCGCGAGGTCCGAGCGCCGGCTGACTTGCTCGATGACGAACGCGAGGACGGGCTCCGCCGCATCGAGGATCCCGCGGAGGCGCGCGGGGTCCGAGCGGCTCAGGTCGTCGGGGTCCAGGCCCTCGGGCAGCACCGCGACGTAGACGCCGAGGCCCGTCCGCGTCGCGACGCTGGCCTGGCGCCCGCTCCGGCTACGGAAGGACTGCCCGTAACGCCGGACGACGCTCACCAGCTCGCGGCCTCGCTTCTCCGCGCTGGCCGCACCGGCCGCATCTCCGTCGAACGCGACGATGGCCTTCTCGACCTTCAGGTCGTCGAGGACCCGGTACTGCCCCTCGGTGAGCGCCGTCCCCATCGACGCCACCGCGTTGTCCAGCCCGGCCTGGTGGCAGGAGATCGCGTCGAACTGGCCCTCGACGATCACCGCCTCGCTCTTCCGGCGGATCTGTGCCTTCGCCACGTCGAGGGCGAAGAGTGTGGCGCTCTTGTCGAACAGCTCCGTCCGCGGCGAGTTGATGTACTTCGCCGGCTGGTCCGGCCGCATGGCCCGCCCCGCGAAGCCGATGATCCGGCCCTTTCCGTCACGGATGGGCACCATGAGCCGGTCGCGGAACCGATCGAAGAGGCCGCGCTCGTGATCGATGATCAGACCGGCCCCGATGACCTCCTGATCGCTGAAGCCCTTCTTGCGGAGGTACACGAGAAGGCCGTCGCGGATCTCCGGCGCGTAGCCGAGGCCGAACTTCTCGACGGTCGCCGCGGCGATCCCGCGCTTCTCGAGGTACTGCGCCGCTGCCCTCCCCGCGTCGGTACCGCGGAGCGCCTGCCGGAAGTAGAAGTGGGCGGTGTCGTGTGCGGCGAGCAGCTTCTTCTCGTGCTCGCGTTCCTCGGGAGCGCGGCGCGCAAGCTCGACCCCCGCGCGCTCGGCAAGGACGCGCAGCGCCTCGCCGGCGTCGAGTCCATCCTGCTTCTCGAGCCAGGTGAAGGCATCTCCCCCTTCCCCGCACCCGAAACACTTGTATGTCCGGCGCTCAGGATCGACCGTGAAGGACGGCGTCTTCTCGGCGTGGAAGGGGCAGAGACCCTTGTAGATCTTTCCCGCCCGCTTCAGGGCGACCTTCTCGCCCACCAGCTGGACGAGATCGATCCGCTCCTTGACCACATCGAAGTCGCCTGGCACTACCCCACCTCACCGCATGGACGCGCGCCTGAGCCTATCGACGGCTCCATGCGGCCGGGACGAACAGCTCCTCGTACATGTTCAGCGCGTAGCCATCGGTCATGCCGGCGATGTAGTCGGCGACCGCGCGCTTCGTGCCGTCGCGCTCCGCGATGCGCTGATGCTCGGACGGCATCCGCTCCGGATTCGCTTCGAAGTGCTGGAGGAGCGACCACAGCATGCCCTGCGCCTTGGCGTCCTCGGTCTTCGCGGCTCCCGCCAGGTAGACGCTCTCGAACATGTACTTGCGCAATGCGTTCGTGGCCTCGAGGACCTCAGGGCTCATCGTCACCGTTGATTTCCCGAACGAACTGACGATCACGTCGTAGACCATCGTGTCGAGGCGCTCCTCGCGCGTCGCGCCGAGCGACGCGCGGACGTCCTTCGGGATGGCGTCGTCGTCGATGATCCCCGCGCGCACCGCGTCATCCACGTCGTGGTGCAAGTAGGCGATCTTGTCGCCGTAGCGGACGGCCCAGCCCTCCGGGGTCTCCGGCTCGCCCCAGGCCGCGTCCTCGACGCCTCCGGTGGTCGGGGCGCTGTGCTTGAGGATGCCGTCGCGGGCCTGGGCCGTGATGTTGAGACCCTTGCCGCCCTTCTCGAGCTTCTCCAGGATCCGCACGCTCTGCTCGTTGTGACGGAAGCCGCCGGGCAAGAACCTGGCAAGCAGCTCCTCGCCTATGTGGCCGAACGGCGTGTGCCCGATGTCATGGCCGAGGGCCATCGCCTCGACGAGGTCCTGGTTGAGGCCGAGCGCCACTGCGATGGACCGGCCGATCTGGCTGACCTCGAGGATGTGCGTCAGACGAGTTCGGTAGTGGTCGCCGATCGGCGCAAGGAAGACCTGGGTCTTGTGCTTGGTCCTGCGGAATGGCTTGCTGTGGATGATCCGGTCGCGGTCGACCTGGAAGGCCGTCCGCGTTGGCGACGCTTCCTCGTCGCGATCCCGCTTGGCCGCCGTGGCGCGCGTCGCGGCGGGCACCAGGAGCGTGTCCTCGCCCCGTTCGAGGCGCTCGCGGATGCGCAGCGCCGTGACCTGGCGGGTCCGGGACAGCCTCGCGCTGAGCGTCTCGGTCACCACCGGTACAGATTAGCCATGCCTGATCGGGTGGTCGCCGCGGCAGCAGACGACGCGCACACTGTTCGCATGCGGACGGCGCCCCTCTCAGCAATGGTGTTCGCGGCCATTGGCGTGACGCTTCTCGCCGCCGGCGTCGCGCTCGCGGTCCTCGGGTCCTTCGCCTATGTCGCGGTCCTCTCGATCGGACTGTTCTTCATAGCCGCCGCACTCGCGGCTCGCGCGATCCGTTCGCCTGCACGCCGGGCTGCGGCTGTTCTCGCGCTCGCATCGGCCGTACTTCTCACGTTCGGAATGGTCGCGACCCCGCTCTTCTATGCGGGATGGGGCCTACTCGCGGGCGCTGCGGCACTGGCGTTGGTCGCCGCCAGACAGAACGGACCGACCTCCTGAAGGTCGGCATCCAGCTTCCCGAGGTCGAGCGCGTGGTGCCGTGGTCGGAGGTGCGCGCGATCGCGCTTGCCGCCGAGGAGTCCGGACTCGACTCCATCTGGGTCGGCGACCACCATCTCTATCGCAGGGCCGATCCGCCGGAGCGCGGACCGTGGGAGGCGTGGACCCAGCTCGCGGCACTCGCGGCGGTCACGTCGCGCGTGACGCTCGGTCCCCTTGTCGCCGCGACCGCCTTCCATCCGCCGGGCGTCCTCGCGCGCATGGCGGCGTCGGTGGACGAGGTCAGTGGCGGGCGCTTCGTCCTCGGCATCGGCGCGGGCTGGAACGAGGCAGAGTTCCTCGCGTTCGGCCTGCCCTTCGATCACCTCGGCTCGCGGTTCGAAGAGTCCTTTGAGATCGTCCGGGGACTGCTCGCCGGCGAGCGCGTCACGCTCGCGGGCCGCTTCCACCAGACCGACGACGCAGTGCTGCTGCCGGCGCCGGCGCGGCGCGTGCCGATCATGGTCGGGAGCAGCGGACCGCGCGTCCTCACGGTCGCGCTCCCGCACGTCGATGCGTGGAACGTCTGGTACGACCTGTATGGCAACACGGCCGAGGGCTTCGCGAAGCGCAGCGCGGAGGTCGACGGGATCTGCCAGCACGTCGGCCGTCCTCCGCACGAGGTTGGGCGCAGCGCCTGCGTCTTGGTGGCGTTCGGCCAGGGGGGCGAGCGACCGCACAATGCGCCGCCGGTCCAGCCGGCTGATCTCGCGCGACACCTGAAGCAGCTGGCAGACGCCGGTGCGGACGAGGCGATCCTCGTGGTCGACCCGATCAACGAGCGCAGCGTCCGCGACCTCGCGAAACAGATCGGACGGTAGGCTTGCCTCATGACCGAGGTCGTGCTCTTCCATCACGCACACGGGCTCACGGCCGGAGTCCGCTCCTTCGCCGATGAGCTCCGCGCCGCGGGGCACGCCGTTCACACTCCCGATCTCTACGACGGCCGGACGTTCACCGACCTCGACGAGGGCGTCGGCTACGCCAAGAAGGTCGGCTTCGGCACGATCTTCGAGCGAGGTGTGCACGCCGCTGAGAGCCTCCCGACCGAGATCGTGTATGCCGGGTTCTCACTGGGTGTGATGCCGGCGCAGAAGCTTGCGCAGACACGCGGTGGCGCCAAGGGCGCCCTATTGATGAGCTCGGCCTTCCCGCCATCCGAGTTCGGCGACGCGTGGCCAACTGGCGTGCCGCTCCAGATCCACATGATGGAAGCCGACGAGTGGGTGCTCGAGGGCGATCTCGATGCCGCGCGCGAGATGGCCAAGACGATACCGACCGCCGAGCTGTTCCTGTATCCCGGGGACCGCCACCTGTTCGCCGACAACAGCCTGCCCGCATACGACGAAGGCGCGGCAACGCTCCTCAAGCAGCGCGTGCTCCGCTTCCTCGAGAGCACCCGGTAGGCGCCGGCTAGCGCGCGACGCGCTCCCGCGCCAGCAGCGCTTCCTGCGCCGCGGCGGCGCCGCTGCCCATGCGCACCGGGACGCCGCACGCGTCGAGCGTCATCTCCACGCCGCCGATCACCGCGAGCACCTCGAGCTCGTTCAGCGCCCCGAGGTGGCCGATCCGGAACAGCTTGCCCTTGACCTTCCCGAGCCCGACGCCGAGCGCCAGCGGGAACCGCTCGCGCGCCCGCTCGATCACCTTGCCGCTGTCGATCGTCTCGGGCGTCATCACGGCGGTCAGCGTGTGGGAGTACGCGTCCGCGTCCTGGCAGTAGATCTCGAGCGCCCACGCCCGCACCGCTGCGCGCACCGCGTCGGCCAGCCTGCGGTGGCGGGTGAACACGTTCAGCAAGCCTTCCTCGTTCAGCATGTCGAGCGCCTCGCGCAGCCCGAAGAGCAGGAGCGTCGCCGGCGTGTAGGGGAAGAAGCCGGCTTCGTTCTCGCGCAGGACCGGGCCCCAGTCGAAGAAGCTCCGCGGGCTACCGCCCTTCTCGCTTGCCGCGAGCGCGCGCGGGCCGATCGCGAGGAGGCCCAGCCCCGGCGGGAGCATCAGCCCCTTCTGGCTGCCGGTGAGCGCGACGTCCACGCGCCACTCGTCGAAGCGGAAGTCCATGCTGGCGAGGCTGCTCACCGTGTCCACGATCAGGAGCGCATCGCTGCCCGCAGCATCCATGGCCGCGCGGACGGCTGCGATGTCGTTCCGCACGCCGGTCGACGTTTCGTTGTGCACGACCAGCACGGCGCGGAACGAGCGGTCCTTGCGCAGCGCGTCCTCGACGACGTCACCCGGGACCGGCCTGCGCCAGTCCACCTCGACCTCCTCGACGCCGAGGCCAAGGTTGTGCGCGCTGAGCGCGAACCCGCGCGCGAAGTAGCCGTGCGCGAACGAGAGCACCCGGTCACCCGGCTTGAGCACGTTGACCAGTGACGCCTCCCACGCGCCGGTGCCGGATGTTGGAAAGATCGCGACGCGGCCCTTCTGCGTACCGAAGACGCGTGCGACGTCGGGAAGCAACCCACGCACAAGCGCGGCGAACTCGGGCCCGCGGTGGTCGATGACCGCGCGGTCCATGGCGCGGAGCACGCGCTCTGGCACGTTCGTGGGGCCCGGGATCTGGAGGAACGGGCGCCCGGCCACTCCTAGCGGTCCTTCACCGCCGTGCTCGCGATCGCGGCCTGCGCGGCCGCGAGCCGCGCCACGGGGACGCGGTACGTCGACGGCGACACATAGGTGAGCCCGAGCTCGTGACAGAGGGCGACGGATGACGGCTCGCCGGCGTGCTCGCCGCAGATGCCGATCTTGAGGTCCGGCTTCGTCTTGCGGCCCCGCTCGACGCCCATCCGCATCATCGCGCCGACGCCGTCGCGGTCGAGCACCTGGAACGGGTCGGCTGGGATGATCCCCTTCTCAACGTAATACGTGAGGAACGACTTCTGCGCGTCATCGCGCGAGATCCCCAGGATCGTCTGCGTGAGGTCGTTGGTACCGAACGAGAAGAACTCGGTCTTGGTCGCGATCTCGTCGGCGATGATGCAGGCGCGAGGGATCTCGATCATGGTGCCGAACTTGAACGGGATCTTCCGGCCCCGCTCTTTCTGCACAGCGTCGGCAACTTCCATGACCTGAGCGTGGAGCTTGTCGAGCTCCCCCATCGTGCCGACCAGCGGCATCATGATCTCGGGCTTCGCCTTGACCCCCTTCTCCGCGACATCGGCGGCGGCGCCGAGGATCGCGCGGATCTGCATCTCGAGCACCTCGGGATAGACCAAGAGCAAGCGGCACCCGCGCAGGCCGAGCATCGGGTTGTCCTCGTGAAGCTGCTCGAGCCGCTTCTGGATCTTGCGCTTCGCGTCGAGGTCGGCGCCGTCACGGCCCGTGGCCTCGGCCACGGCGATCTCGATGTCCACATCCGCGTACTCCCGGAGGAACTCGTGCAGCGGCGGGTCGATGAGGCGGATGACGACCGGCAGGCCGTCCATGGCCTTGTACATCTCGCGGAAGTCCCCCTGCTGGAAGGGCAGAAGCTTGTCGAGCTCCTTCTTCCGCTCGGCGACGGTGTCGGCCAGGATCATCTTCTGCACGAACGGCAGGCGCTCGGCCTGACGGAACATGTGCTCGGTGCGGGCGAGGCCGACACCTTCGGCGCCGAACTCGCGCGCCTTCACGCACTCCTCCGGCGTGTCGGCGTTCACCCAGACACCCATCGTGCGGCGCTTGTCCGCCCACGAGAGGATCTCGATGAGCTCCTTCTCCTTCTGGAAGTCGGGCTCGACGGTGGGCAGCTCGCCCAGGAACACCTCACCGGTGGTGCCGTCGATCGAGATGAAGTCGCCCTCCTTGATGACGCGGTCGCCCACGGTCATCTGGCCGTCCTCGGGGTCGACCGAGAGCGCGGCGCAGCCGGCCACGCACGGCAGACCGAGGCCCCGAGCGACCACCGCCGCGTGGCTCGTCGAGCCGCCGCGGGCGGTGAGGATCCCGGTGGCCGCGATCATCCCGTGGAAGTCGTCGGGGCTCGTCTCGGGCCGCACCAGCACCACCAGCTGCTTCTGGCCCTTGAGCACGACGGCGCGGTCGGCGTCGAACACGGCGCGCCCCGTGGCAGCACCCGGTGATGCGTTCAGGCCCTTAGCCAGGAAGCGGCCTTCCTTGCGCGCCTTCTCCACGGCCTTCTCGTCGAAGCGCGGCAGGAGCAGCTGCTCGACCTGCGCGCCCTCGACTCGTCCGATGGCCTCGTCCTTGGTGATGACCCGCTCGCGGACCATGTCGGTCGCGATCTTCACCGCCGCCTTCGCGGTCCGCTTCGCGGAACGCGTTTGCAGCATGTAGAGCTTCCCGCGCTCGATCGTGAACTCGAGGTCCTGAACGTCCCGGTAGTGCGTCTCGAGCCGCTTGGCGATCTTCTCGAACTCGGCGTACGCCTTCGGCAGATCCTTCTTGAGCTGCGCGATCGGCGAGGGCGTCCGCGTGCCGGCGACGACGTCCTCACCCTGCGCGTTCACCAGGTACTCGCCATAGAGGACGCGCTCTCCCGTGTTGGGGTTGCGCGTGAACGCGACGCCCGTCCCGGAGTCGTCGCCCATGTTCCCGAAGACCATCATCTGCACGTTCACCGCTGTCCCGAGCGTGTCCGAGATCTTGAACTGCTTGCGGTAGTCCTTGGCGCGCTGCCCGAACCACGACTTGAACACCGCTTCGACCGCAGCGCGCAGCTGCGCCCGAGGGTCGGTCGGGAACGGCTGCTTCGTGTGCGACTGGACGATCTTCTTGAACTGCTCGACCAGCTTGCGCAGCTCGGCCGCCGGAACGTCGGCATCGGTCTTCGCAGCGGAGCGCTTCTTCGCGGCGTTCAGCGCCTCGTCGAACTCCTTCGCCGGCACGTCGAGCACGATGCGGCCGAACATGCTGACGAATCTGCGGTACGCGTCGTACGCGAACCGCTCGCTCTTGGTCAGCGTCGCGAGGCCGCGGACGCTGTCGTCATTGAGTCCGAGGTTGAGGACGGTGTCCATCATCCCGGGCATCGACATCGCCGCTCCCGATCGCACCGAAACGAGCAGCGGGTCCGCCGTGTCGCCGAAGCCCTTACCGGCGGCGCGCTCGAGCTTCGCGAGCGCCGTCTCCACCTGGTCCCAGAGCCCGGCGGGCAGCTTCTTCCCGCCGTCGAAGTACGCGTTGCAGGCCTCGGTCGTGATGGTGAACCCATGCGGCACCGGGAGGCCGGCATTGGTCATCTCCGCCACGCCGGCGCCCTTGCCACCTAGGAGCGAGCGCATCTTCGCGTTGCCCTCGGCCTTGCCGCTCATGAACGTGTAGACCCACTTCCGGGTCTTCGCGCTCTGGTGCGCCTTCGCGGTGGGACGGCGGCTGGATGATCGGACGGAGCGCGATGCGGCGGCGGAACGAGCCATGGCGGACGATGCCTCCCTTAGAGGAACGCTGGGAACGAGATCCATTCTGGCAGAAGTCCTGCTCTTGTCGTTGCACATCACGATGCGGAAAGGGCTGTGCTAGCGTCCCGCGCGATGTATGAACGACCTGGCTACCGCACGCTCATCGATCGCATCCGTGGGAACGTGCGGTCCTACATCCGCAAGCAGATCGAGCTGCCCAAGCAGGAGATCCTCGAGATCCTCCAGGCGAACCTTGCGGCGATCAAATGGTTCGCCATCGCGATGGTCCTCGGTCTCCTCTTCCTGGTCTCGTTCGTCATCCTGCTCGTCGCGTTCTTCGCGATCTGGCTGCCGCTACCGGTCGCGGCGCTGCTGGTCACGCTGCTGCTGCTCGGCGGGACCGCCCTGGCGGGCTGGCGCGGCTACAAGACGCTGGACATCCGCGGACCCACGCGCTCGATCGAATCCTTCAAGGAGACGGTGAATTGGGCGAAAGCCCGTCTGCTCGGACGCAGCGAGAGCTAGCCGAGCTCCGCTCGACCATCGACCGCGACGTGGACGCGGTGATCGCGCGCGTCCGCGAGGACATCGACCCCCGCAATCTGATCCGGCGCCAGCCGCTCGCGGTGCTGGGCTCGACGGCGTCGGTCGCGACCGCTGCGGTGCTCGGGATCATGACGAAGCGGCGCAGCTCGGAGGCAGAGCGCGCGACGCTAGACGCCCTCGCGGAGACCGTCGGCGGCAGGCTCGGCAAGCTCAAGGGCGACTCGCGCAAGCAGTTCCGGAAGGAGCTTCAGAAGGAGCTGGCCGAGGTCGAGAAGACAGGTCCGAAGGAAGCGCTCTGGGGCGCGGCCGCCGCCGCGCTCACCGCCCTCGCGACCGACTTCGCGCAGCGCATGGGCCGAAAGCTGCTCGCCGACGAGCCGACCAACGGCAACGCGAACAGGGGCACGCGACCGCGTTGACGGTCAGCTAGCCGGAACTCGCTCCCTCACGCGATCTACGACCTCGGCGATGGGCACCCGCACCTGCGCCATCGTGTCGCGGTCGCGGATCGTGACGGCGCGGTCCTCGAGCGACTCGAAGTCCACCGTCACGCATAGCGGCGTCCCGATCTCGTCCTGACGGCGGTAGCGCCGGCCGATCGCCTGGGTCTCGTCGTAGACGGTCATGAACTCGGCTCGTAGCGTGGCGTGGACCTCGCGGGCCAGCGGCGAGAGCCTCTCGTTCTTGGAGAGCGGCAGCACCGCGACCTTGTACGGCGCGAGCGACGGGTGGAACCGCAGCACGGTGCGGATCCCCTCCTTGTCGGGCTCCTCGTCGTACGCGGCGCAGAGCACCTCGTAAGCCGTGCGGTCGGCGCCCACCGCGGTCTCGACGATGTAGGGGACGAAGCGCTCCTGGGTCAGATCGTCGAAGTACTCGAGCTTCTTCCCCGAGAACTCCGCGTGCCGCTTCAGGTCGAAGTCGGTGCGGTTGTGGATGCCCTCGAGCTCCTTCCACCCGAACGGGAACTCGAACTCGATGTCCACGGCACGCGCCGCGTAGTGCGCGCGCTCGTTCTCCGCGTGCTCCCGGAAGCGCAGGCGCTCGGCCGGCACACCGAGCGCGCGGTGCCAGCGCATCCGCTCTTCCTGCCACTCCTCGAAGATGCGCGGCGCCTCATCGGGCCGGCAGAAGTACTGCATCTCCATCTGCTCGAACTCCCGCGAGCGGAAGA
>CAZTAI010000036.1:0-11214 GCA_964611555.1 uncultured Chloroflexota bacterium
AAGCTCGAGCACCTGAACCCGGGCGGCTCGGTCAAGGACCGCATCGGCCTGGTCATGATCGAGGACGCCGAGCGGCGCGGCCTGATCAAGCCCGGCGGCACGATCGTCGAGCCCACCAGCGGCAACACCGGCGTGGGCCTCGCGATGGCGGCGGCGATCCGGGGCTACCGCCTGATCTGCACGATGCCGGACAAGATGAGCCAGGAGAAGCGCGATCTCCTGCGTGCGTACGGCGCTGAGGTCGTCATCTGTCCGACGGCGGTACCGCCGGAGCATCCCGAGTCCTACTACCGCGTTGCCGAGCGCTTGGCAAAGGAGATCCCGGGCGGATTCCAGCCGAACCAGTACTACAACCCCGGCAACCCCGAGGCTCACTACCGCACCACCGGTCCCGAGATCTGGGACCAGACCGACGGCAAGATCACGCATCTCGTGATCGGCGTCGGCACCGGCGGCACCGTGAGCGGGGCGGGGAAGTACCTGAAGGAGCAGGACCCGAAGGTCCAGGTCGTCGGCGCCGACCCCGAGGGCTCGATCTACACCGGCGACATCCACCCGTACAAGACCGAAGGCATCGGCGAGGACTTCTACCCGGGCACGTTCGATCCATCGCTGGTCGATCGCTGGTTCCGTGTCACCGACCGCGACGGTCTGCTCACCGCCCGCCGCATCACGCGCGAGGAGGGGATCCTCGTCGGCGGCTCCGCCGGTACCGCGATGTTCGCCGCGCTCGAGCTCGCCAAGGAGCTCGATGAGAAGGCGATGATCGTCGTGCTGTTCCCGGACTCCGGCCGCTCGTACCTATCGAAGATCTACAACGACGAGTGGATGCGGCAGAACGGCTTCTTCGAGCGCTCGATGGTCCCGGCCACCGTCCGCGACGTGATGAAGGAGCGCGAGGGCGACGTGCCCGAGATCGTGGTCGTCTCGAAGAACGAGACGGTGCGCTCGGCGATCGACACGATGCAGAAGTACGGGATCTCGCAGATCCCGGTCGTGAGCGACGGCAAGGCAACGAGCGTCGAGGACATCGTCGGCAGCGTCCAGGAGAAGACGATGCTCGACCGGGTCTTCCGCGACCCGTCCCTTGTGGATCAGAAGGTCGAGAACGTGATGGAGGCGCCGTTCCCAGTGGTGCAGGCGAGCGAGGACATCGAGCGCCTCTACGCGGAGCTCGCCTCCGGTGTGCCCGCGCTCGTCGCCGCGCAGGACCAGCGGCCCGTCGCGATCATCACGAAAGCCGACCTACTGGAGTTCGTGGCCCACCAGCGCAAACGTCGCTAGAACGCCGGCGGGGCGAAGCTCAGCGCCTGCATCACATACGAGAACACGATGAGCACGACCGCGGTCATCGCCGGCGCCAGCTGAGTGGATCCGGGCATAGCCCGGTAGGCGCTCCACGCGGCCCAGGCCGCCCACCCGCCGAACACGGCGCTCGCGAGGTGCGCCGCGTCCTGCCATGGGAACGCACCTGAGCACGGCGGGAAGCACGCGATGACCCCGGCGACCCCGTTCCCGAGGAAGACCCAGACGAAGGCCAGGACCGCCAGCGCCAGGGTCGCGCCGCGGATACCGGCGGTCGCCGCGGCGATGGGCGAGTTCCACCAGCCGTAGAGCAGCGCCAACGAGAGCAATGTCAGCGCCTCGCCGACCGCGATCGGCTCGCCTGCCCCGAACAGATCGATCCAGACGTCGATCAGAACGTGGAAGAGGCTCGCCGCGATAGCCGCGCCTTGTAGGAGAAGGATGCGGGGCGTCATGCGCGCGGGAGCATAGCGAGGCGACCAGTCCCCGGGCGCTCATACTCCGGACCACGTGACCGAAGAGACCGTCCGACAGCGCAGGCTCGGCTTCGAGACCCTCGCGATCCACGCGGGGCAGGAGCCCGACCCCACCGCCGGCGCCGTCACCGTCCCAGTCTTCCAGACCTCCACCTATGCGCAGGAAGCCGTCAACAAGAACAAGGGCTACGACTACGCCCGCACCGGCAACCCCACTCGGACCGCGCTCGAGACGTGTCTGGCAGCGCTCGAGGGCGGGATCTGGGGCCTGGCCTTCGCCTCCGGCATGGCCGCCTCGGACGCGGTGGCGCACCTTCTCTCGTCCGGCGACCACATCGTCATGGCCGACGACATCTACGGCGGCACCTACCGGCTTTTCGCCAAGGTGTACGACCGCGCGGGCATCGAGCTCACGGCTGTGGACATGCGCGACGCGGCGAACGTGCGCAAGGCGCTCAAGAAGAACACCAAGCTCGTGTGGATGGAGTCACCCACCAACCCCACGCTGAAGATCATCGACATCAGGGCGGTCTCAGAGGTCGCGCGTGGGGCCGGCGCGCTGGCGGTCGTGGACAACACGTTCGCCAGCCCCTACCTGCAGCAGCCCCTCGGCCTGGGCGCCGACCTGGTGCTGCACTCGACCACGAAGTACATGGGCGGGCACAGTGACGTGGTGGGTGGCGCGCTCGTTGGTAACGATATGGAGCTGCGCGACCGGCTCGCCTTCCTCCAGAACGCGGCCGGCGGGGTACCGGGACCGTGGGACGCCTGGCTCGTGCTCCGCGGCGCCAAGACGCTGGCCGTGCGCATGGATCGCCACTCCGACAACGCGCAGGCCGTGGCCGAGTGGCTCTCGCAGCATGAGCACGTCGCGCGCGTGAACTACCCTGGCCTGACCACGCACGAGGGCCACGACGTGGCCCGCCGCCAGATGCGCTCGTTCGGGGGCATGCTCTCGTTCGAGCTGAAGGGCGGCGAGGAGGCGGCGCTGCGGACCGTGTCGCGGACCAGGATCTTCGCGCTGGCGGAGTCGCTGGGCGGCGTCGAGTCGCTCATCGAGGTCCCGCTGGCGATGACGCACGGCTCGGTCAAGGGCACCAAGCTCGCGCCGCCGGCGGGCCTCATCAGGCTGTCGGTCGGCATCGAGACCGTGGACGACCTCATCGCCGATCTCGCTCAGGCCATCGGGGACTGACGTGAAGGAAGCGCTGAACGTCCTCCTGGTCGAGGGCAGCGCGGAGATGGCCGCACTGATCCGCGAGCGCCTGGAGGCCGACGGGCTCCGGGTCATGCTCCGCCGGGTCGAGCGCCCCGACTCGCTGTCGGCGGCGCTCGCCGAGGCGCGCTGGGACTTTGTCCTCGCGAGCGACGGCGTGGCGCCGCTTCCGCTCAGCGAGACCCTGCGCGCCGTCCATCTGCGCGACCCCGACCTGCCGGTGCTGGTCACGGCGACCACGCCCGGTGAGGCCGCGGCCGTCGCGGCCATCAAGGCGGGCGCCTCCGATTACATCCTGCAGACCGACCTGCGCCGTCTCTCCGCTTCGATCCTCGCGGAGCTGGAGCAGGCCCGCGAGCGCCGGTCGGTCCGGCGCGCCGAGGCGAGGCTCGAGCACCTGGCGCTGCACGACACTCTGACGGAGCTCCCGAACCGCCGTCTCTTCGAGGACCGCCTGGCCAACGCGCTGCGCATCGCGTCGCGCGACCGGCACGGGCTCGTGCTGATGGTCATGGACCTGAACGGCTTCAAGCCGGTCAACGACACCTTCGGCCACCAGGCCGGCGACGTGCTGCTCCGGCTCGTCGGCGGCAAGCTCCGCGAGGCCCTCCGTGAGAGCGACACCGTCGCCCGCCTCGGCGGCGACGAGTTCGCGGTACTGGTGCCCAAGCTGGATGAGTCCGGCGTCATACCGCCCAAGCTGCTGGAGCGACTGGCCGGCGCGTTCGAGCGGCCGTTCCGGATCGAGGGGGTGGACGTCCGCGTCGGCGCGGCCCTTGGCATCGCTATCTTCCCGCAGCACGGGACCGACGCCGCGACGCTGTTCCGCAACGCCGACAGCGCCATGTACACGGCCAAGCGGCAGAAGGTCGGGCACGTCATCTTCGACGCGGCCCAGGACCAGTACGGCCGGGACCGCATGGCGCTCCTCGACGATCTGCGGCAGGCCATCGAGCGGCAGCAGCTGGTCCTGCACTACCAGCCGGTCATCGAGCTGCGGACCGGCAAGTGCCGCGACGTTGAGGCCCTGGTGCGCTGGCAGCACCCCGAGCGCGGCACGATCTCGCCCGGCGAGTTCCTGCCGATGTTCGACCGGCTGCGGCTCATGCGCCCGCTCACAGAATGGGTCATCGAGACCGCGCAGCGGCAGGTGCGCGAGTGGAGCGAGGCCGGGATCGAGCTCGACGTGACCGCGAACGTGGCCGCGCAGAACCTCGCGGACGCGGAGATCGGCAGCGTGGTCCGCGCGGCCATCGCGCGCAGCGGCGCGCCGGCGAGCCGCCTCTTCCTCGAGGTGCCGGAGTCCGTGATCATGACCGACCCCGAGCGCTCGGGACGCATCATCGACGACCTCCGCGGCAGCGGCGTGCGCTTCGCCATCGACGACTTCGGGACGGGCTTCTCGTCCCTCACCTACCTCGACCGGTTGCGCGTGGACCGGCTCAAGGTCGATCGCAGCTTCGTTTCGGGTTCGGTGAGCACGCGCAAGACGGCCATCGTCCGGGCAGCCACGGAGATCGGGCACACCCTCGGGTTCGCGGTGCTCGCCGAGGGCATCGAGGACGCGGCCGGCTGCCAGCGCGTCTTCGCGCAGGGCTGCGAGCTCGGGCAGGGCTACCACTTCTCGCCGCCGCTGCCCGCGGAGCGCATCCCCGAGTGGCTGCGGGATCGGCCCCAGGGTCCCTGCCGTCACCGGTCATCGCTCTGGGCGACGCTGGCGCGCCTGCGCCACGCCGTGGCCGCTCCCGCGCGCGGGGCGCTGCCCCTCTAGTACTCCGCGTCCACGCGCCGCTTCAGGATCTCGATCCAGCCAAGGAAGCCGATGCTGCGCAGCGCCTCGTAGGTCGCAGGTGGCCCACCGCGTAGCTCCGCTACCGCCTCGCGGACCGCCTCCGCGAACGCGGCATGCAGCGGCGACGTCTCGACCACGGTGCCCATCTGCCGCACCGCCGCTTCGGCGTCGTCGGGACGCCGAAGGATGACCGCCCGGAAGGCGGCCCCTTCCCACTCCCACCAGATCCAGTGACCCTCGCGCAGCTTGGCGTCGGTCTCGGGCGACGGGAAGCCCAGGAGGGCCCGCGGCACCGCGGCCACCAGGTCGATCTCGATATCAGTGGTCGGCACGGCCCGCATGAGACCCAGAGCTTCCTCCCGTTCACCCGAGAGCGCATGGGCGATCGCGCCGTCGCGCAGGATCCCCGCTCCGTTGGCGCAGAACGCCGATGCCTTCTCCGCGGTCATGAGGTCCGCTGCTCGGTGGGAGAGCTCGATCAGCTTCGGCCAGTCGCCACGCCCCTTGTAGACCTCGGCCAGGGCGGCCCAGGCATGCGTCCTGAGGTGAGGCCCCATCGGTCCTGCCAGGTCGACGCACTGCATAGCCGCGGCTTCAGACGCATCGAGCTCACCAAACAGGAGATGGGCCCCCGCGCGCGTGCGGAGGAAGTTCATTCGCTCGAGCGAGTCCGCTCCGGCCAGGGAAGGTTCGACATCGTCAAGCAGCGACCTCGCCTCCGCCGGACGGCCACGGTTCACGAGCGTGCCGGCTCGGGTCAGGAGCGTCTGCCGCCGGACCACCGGATCCCCGCTCTGCTCGGCCGCGTCGGCGGCGTCCGCGAGCAGCCGTTCCGCGACGGCCGGGTCGCCCTCGTCCGCGTTGAGGAGGGCCTGGCCATGCGAGCGCAGGATCCGCGCCAGGCTGCTGAAGTCGGCGGCCTGGCGCGCGACGGCAGCGCCTTCCGCGGCGATCACGGCGACCTCCTCCCAGGATGGGCGGACCTTGAACGCGCCGGTGAACTGGGCGGCGTTCACAAGCTCGGCGTAGAGCCGCACCGGGACGTCCCCGCTGGCGCGGAAGAGCTCCAGGCTCCGCTTGAGGTGCGCCCAGGCCGCGTCCTGTCGTAGCACGCGCCGGTAGGCGATCCCCAGCGCCTGCTCGGCTTCGGCGCGCTGGCGATCGTCGCCCGCGAAGGACAGCGCCCGGCCCAGCAGCTCGATGGCCCGATCCACCGCGAAGTGCTCGATGTGGATCTGCCCCGCTGCGAGATGCGCGTGGAATGCCTCGCGGCGCTTCGCCGGGAGGTCCGGATCGTCCGCCCAGACCCAGTCGGCGTCCGGCGGCCGCAGCGCCTCCCACCAGTGGTACGCCAGCGCCGCCGCGTCCTCGGAGTGAACGCGCTCGGTGGCGTAGCGGGCGTGCGCGTGCATGCGCTCCACGGCCAGTAGACGGCCGTACGCGACATCGCGCACGAGCCCGTGGTGGAACCGGTAGTCCCCGTCGCCCTGGTCGAGGAAGTGGAGGTCGGCCAGATGCCCGAGAGCGCGACCAACGTCGACGATGTCGCGCTGGGCCAGGAATGCCGCGTCCTCCGCCGTGAAGCGCTCGCCGGCGACGGACGCCGCGGCCAGTAGCGAGCGGTCGTCGGGCCCCAGCTCGTCGAGGCGGGCGCCGAGAGCGCCCTGGAGCGTGAGGGGCAGCTCGCCCTCGGTGCGGGCACGCGCGAGCTCCACCAGGAACAGCGGGTTCCCCTCCGCGCGCTTTATGACGCGGTCATCGTCGCGGCCGGCCTGGGCCGCCAGCGTCCGCGCCTCGGCAGGGTCGAGCCCCTCGAGCTCGATGAAGAAGCGGTCGCCGCTCGGTCGGACCCCCGCGGCCTCGGCGAACTCGGGCCGCGCCGTCGCGACCACCAGGAGTCGCTGGCCGCCGAATGTGAGCCGGTCGATCAAGCGCACCAGCGACGGATCGGCCCAGTGGATGTCGTCGATGGCCAATATCACGAGCCGTTCTGCGCCGAGGATGGCGAGGTAGCGGCGCCAGGCCTGGACGATCTCGTCCTCGCGCTCGGCGGCCGGTAGCCGCGTGAGGGAGGCGCTCGTCGCGATGCCCGCGCTCTCGGCGAGGCCGGCGACGACGCGCTCGCACTCGACGTCGTCGGTGCAGACCCGTGAGACCAGGTCGGTGAGCGCATCGAGTGCGGTCACGCCGAGGAGCTGCCGCACCGGCGCGAAGACGCCCACCTCGGCCGCGGGCCGGCACCGTGTCGGGATGACCTGGGCTCCGTTCGCGTGGCCCTGCAGGAACTCCTGCACCAGGCGCGTCTTGCCCTGGCCGGCCGGACCGCTCACGACGGCGAGCACCGAGCGGCCTTTGCTGGCGCGCTGGTAGGCGAGCGCGAGCAGGCCGAGCTCCGCCTCGCGCCCCACGAACGGCAGCTGCTGGACCGGCGGCGATCCCACGCGCACGAGACGCCAGACGGCGACCTTCCCGATGCCCTTGAGGTCGACGTCCGCCAGCGGCTCGAGCTCCGCGAAGCCGATCGTCGCCTCGCGCGCGGTGGGTCCGACCAGGACCTCGCCCGGCTCCGCGCGCTGCTGAAGCCGCGCGGCGATGTTCACGACCGGCCCGACGCTCATCTGCTGCCTCGTGTTCGATGCGGCTTCGAGGTCCACCACGGCCTCACCGGTCTCGACGCCCACCCGCACCGCGAACGAGCCCGTCGTCGCCCAGTGCCGGAGCGCCTCGGCGGCACGAAGCGCCCGGACCGGGTCGTCCTCGTGGGCGACCGGCGCCCCAAAGAGCGCGTAGATGGCGTCGCCGATGTACTTCTCTACCGTCCCGCCGTGCGCGGTGATGATCCCGCTCAGCTGGACGAACGCGCCGCCGAGCTCGTGCTTGAGGCGCTCCGCACCGAGCGTCATTGTCATCTCGGTCGATCCGACGACGTCCACGAACATGCACGTGACCAGGCGCCGCTCCTCGCGGATCCCCTTCGCGGACGGCGCTGCCATACGCAGAGTCTAGGGATCTGGCGTAGCGCGACTCGGCCCGCCGACTAGGCTCGGACCGTGAACGTCGCCATCGCGTTCGGCGCCGGGATCCTCTCGTTCCTCTCGCCGTGCGTGCTGCCGCTCGTGCCGGCGTTCCTGGTGAACATCGCCGGCGAGGCCGCCCTTACTGGTCAGGCCCGCGTGCGCACGCTCGCGCACGCCTTCGCGTTCGTTCTCGGCTTCAGCACCGTGTTCACCCTGCTCTGGGTGGCCATCGCGCTGGTCGGCGCTCTCGCCGGCGAGATGGTGTTCCGGCTTCAGCAGGTCGGCGGCGTGCTGCTGGTCGTGCTCGGGATGCACATGGTCGGGCTCATCAGCATCCCGCTCCTCGGCCGGCGCATGGAGCTGCGCCTGGAGGGCGGCACGACCGGGCTGCCGCGGTCCTACCTCATAGGCGCGGCGTTCGGAGTGGGGATGACCCCCTGCGTCGGCCCCTACCTCGGGGCGATCCTCACGATGCTGCTCAACCAGGAGATCGGCTCAGGGGCGGTCCTCCTGCTTGCGTACTCGCTCGGAATGGGCGTTCCGTTCCTGCTGATCGCGAGCGGGCTCGGCTCGGCGCGCGCGGCGGTGCGCTGGCTCGCGCGGAACATCCGCGCGGTGAACCTGGTCGGCGGAACGCTGGTGATCCTGATGGGCCTCCTCCTGGTGTCGGGTCAGTTCATGAGGCTGGTGCAGCTCTTCAATTTCCTGCCGCTGCTGGGCTAGTGGGTCGTAGGCTCGACCTATGACCACCGCGAGCGACTCGGTCCGCGAAGCGCTCCGCTTCCCGCGCCCCATCGCGGCCCTGATAGTGGGCGCCATCGCGCTCGCGACGGTCGCCGCGTTCCTCTGGCCGTCGCTCCCACGCGATGCGGGCCCGCTGGTGCCAGGTCCGTCCAAGGTCGGCGTGATCGTGAAGCAGGTCGAGGGCGGCGCGACGGCCGCGCGGATCGGCGAGCGGCCCCCGGACTTCGAGTGGGTCCGTCCCGACGGCTCGCGCGCCTCG
Organism: uncultured Chloroflexota bacterium; assembly: GCA_964611555.1. GTDB lineage: Bacteria > Chloroflexota > Limnocylindria > P2-11E > P2-11E > GWC2-70-10. The sequence continues at coordinate 8,810 of CAZTAI010000036.1, forward strand.
CTGGCGGCGCTTTCGGGCAACCCGATCGTCATCAACTTCTGGGCGACCTGGTGCCTGCCCTGCCGTGAGGAGATGCCCATCCTCGAGGCCGCAGCCGCGAGCAACACCGACTGGGCGTTCCTGGCCATCGACCTGGACGAGGACGGCGACAAGATCCGAGCCTTCTTCGACGAGCTCGCGCTCGTGGAGCTCGAGCCCGTGCTCGACGTGGGCCTCGACACCGCCCGCCGCTACGGCCTTGCCAGCGTGCCCTCGACCTTCTTCATCGACGCGGGTGGCACCATTCGCCACATCCAGATCGGCGAGATGGACGCGGCGAAGCTGGAGCGCGGCCTGGGGAAGGTGCGATGAGCGCTGTCGAAGAGGTCCGCCGCACCGCGAAGCCGGGGCCGCCGCGCCTCTACCGCGCCGGGCAGCTCACGCCCATGGACAAGCTCCCGCCGCCGGAGCGCGCCATCACGCTCATCGTCGATGGGGAAGAGCTGGCGACCGTCGCCTGCTCCCCGCACCGGGTCCTCGCTCTCGCGCTCGGCTTCCTGCGGGTCGAGGACATCATCCAGACGGCGGACGACGTCCTTCTGATGGAGGTCTGCGACGACGAGACCGTCGTCAAGATCCGCCTCGCGCCGACCGCCCGCAAGGTCCCGCACGACCGCAAGCGCATCCTCACCTCAGGCTGCGGCCGCGGCGTGACCTTCTCACTGGACGTCGTGCCGGTCGCGGGAGGCATGACCGTGCGCCCGGAGCAGCTCATGGAGTGGATGGAGACCCTCCTCGACAAAGCCGAGGGCTACAAGGAGCACGGCGGCACCCACACCTCCGCGCTATTCGGCCCCAGCGGCCTCGAGTTGCTAGTGGAGGACATCGGCCGCCACAACACCATCGACCGCATCGCCGGCGAGGCGATCCTCGGCGACATCGCGACGCAGGGGAAGGCCATCCTCACGTCGGGCCGCATCTCGAGCGACATGCTCGTCAAGTGCTCGCGGATCGGCGTGGGCATCGCCGCGTCGCGAACCAGCCCGACGGAGCTCGCCGTCTCGCTCGCCCAGGAGGCCAACATCGCGGTCTGCGGCTACGTGCGCCGCGACCAGATGCGGATCTTCCACGACGCCGGGAGGCTGGCCCTCACCTAGCCCTCAAGCGCGTGCCGACCCTCTCGCCTCGGTAAGAGGAGGTCGAGATGATCCGAGCACGCATCGTGGCCGAGGACGTCGGACTCGCGACGATCGAGTACATCGTGGGCGCTGCCGTGGTCCTCGGAACGCTCGTCGTCGGGATCTCGGCCTGGAACAACGGTCTCGTCGCGCGACTCCAGGCCCTCGTCGTCCAGATGCAGTCGGTCCGTTGAGGAGGATCGCTTCCGAGGCGGGCACCGCAACGCTCGAGACGACGCTCATGATCGTCGTGCTCCTGCCGCTGCTCTTCGCCATCCTCCAGTTCGGCGACGCGTTCCACCGCTGGCTGGCGCAGGACGCCGCCACAGCACACGCCGCGCGACTGGCCGGTGAGCTCGGTGGCGACACCCCAGCCGTTCGCGCACTCCTGTCCGACGCGCTCCGCGATGCGGGCATCGACCCGAGCCGCGCGACCGTCACGGTCGCACCGGCGCGAGTCGGGTGGCGCGAGCCGATCAGGGTCACGGTGCGCCATGACCTTCGGATAGCGATCCCCTTCGCGTTCAGCGCGGACCTTCCCGTGATCTCGACCGCGGTCGCGCGCGGCGAGCTCGCCCGATGAGTGCCTTCGGTCGCGATCAGGGCGGCTCGCTCGCGCTCGTGACGATCCTGCTGCTGCCGCTCCTGGTGGTGATGACCGTGGGCGTGCTCGAGCTCGGGATGGCGCGTCTGGTCGCGGAGCGCGCTCGCATGGCCGCGGACCTCGCGACGGTCGTCGCCGTGAACGACCAAGACGCGGCGGAGCTGGCACGGACCGGAACGCTGCGGCTCTCCGGCGACGCGGCGAGTGTCGCCCGGCAGCATCTGGCGCTCAATCTGACGCCCCTCGCGGGCAGCCTTGCTGAGTCACCCGATCGCATCGCGTCATCGGCGGACGTAGCTGTCTTCCCGCTCACCGGTGGCGTCGATCCACGTACGGGCGAGCGCTACCAGGGTCCGACGGTTCGGATCGAGTTCGAGCTGCCGGTGAGGACGCCGGCATTCGGTCTGCTTCTCTCCCGACCTGTCACCGGTGTGCGGATCCTCTCCGCGAGCTCGGCTCGATGAGACGGGTCGCGGCCATCGTGGCCGTCATCCTTCTCGCGCAAGGGCCGGTGGCTGCCGGATGCGCCTTCAACTGCTTCGACGCCGGCTACGTCTCCGCCAGCCGGCCGGTCGCGCGTCCAGCTCCGAAGCCGGCCCCGCGCCCTGCGGCCATCCCGGCACCGAAGCCGGCCCCGCGCCCGG
>CAZTAI010000037.1:0-11094 GCA_964611555.1 uncultured Chloroflexota bacterium
GCGCCCCGCGACGACCGTCACCTCGGCGCCGGCCGCGCGGAGTGCCGCGGCGTGCACGCCCATGACCTGTTCGACCCCGCCCAGCACGGAGGGCGACGTGTAGTGGAGGAGTACGACGCGCTTCTTCGCCGTGCGCGCTCTGCTGCCTATGGGGTCGCCCTGACCGGCACGGCCGGATCCTCGCTCCTTTGTTCCCGGTCCGTTCCGAGCTCCATCACGCGCGGTCCGCCCCCCTTGATGCGCACGCCCTTGGGCGTGCGCTGGGCCTGGAAGCTCACCTTCCCGTCGTGAACGCGCATGTCCTCGACCGAGATGTGGTCGAGCCACGACGGCAGCGCGGGGTCCACCACCAGGCGGCGCTCGGCTAGGTGTGGCCGCAGTCCCAGGAGCGTGCGCAGGCAGAGGAAGACGACCCCGGCCGACCACGCCTGCGGGATGCACGCGACCAGGTAGTCGGCGGGACGCGATGAGAACCGCAGGTCACGCTGGAAGCCGCAGAAGAGCTCGGGCAGGCGCGCATCGGGGAATCGCTTGCCGGCCTCGAAGAGCCCCTCGATGATCGCCGCTGCCTCTTCCTTCAGCCCGTAGCGCGCGAAGCCGTCGGCGATCAGCGCGTTGTCGTGCGGCCAGACCGACCCGTTGTGATAGCTCATGGGGTTGTAGGTCGGGTACTCACTGGAGAGCGTACGGATGCCCCAGCCCGTGAACATGTCCGGACGCATGAGGCGATCGGCGACCTCTCGCGCCCGGTCGGGCCGCGCGATCCCCGCCCAGAGCGCGTGGCCGGCGTTGCTGGTGACCGCGGTGACCTGCTTGCCGTGTGCGTCGAGCGCCTGCGCGTAGCAGTGCTCATCGGGCATCCAGAAGTCGCGGTCGAACTGCTCGGCCAGCTCGCGGGCTTCCCCGCGCAGCCGGTCGGCGCGCACGCGGTCGCCGTCAAGCTCGTACAGGTCGGCGATGCCGCTCTTGGCCATGTACACGTACGCCTGGACCTCGACCAGCGCCGCCGGGAGATCCACCCACGAGCCGTCCGGGTAGGAGAGCGACATGGCGGAGTCCTTCCAGCCCTGGTTGCGCATCTCGCTGGTGCGCACTCCATGCTGGACGTAGCCGTCCCTGTCTGGGTCCCCGTGCTTGCCGTCGCACCACTCGAGCGCGCGCTCCGCCGCGGGCAGCAGCTCCTGCCACAGCTCGCGGTCGGCCGTCCACTTCACGGTCTCCGCGAAGATCGCGGCGAAGAGCGGGGTCGCGTCGACCGATCCATAGAAGGGGCTATGCGGGATCACCCGCAGGCGCGCCAGCTCGCCGCGCCGGAGCTCGTGGAAGATCTTGCCGGGCTCCTCCTCCGTGAATTCGTCGACCTTCGTTCCCTGATGGCGCGCCAACAGGCGGAGGGCGCCGCGAGCGATGTCCGGGTACCAGGGCAGCGTCTGGTACGCGCAGATCAGCGCGTCGCGCCCGAAAGGCGCCGCGTACCAGGGGATCCCCGCCGTCGGGAAAGGTCCCGTCTCCTCGAAGTCGAGGAGTGCGCGAAGGTCGAGGGCGCTCCTGTGGATGAGGCCCTCGTCGAGCGTCTCGCTGGACGTGCTAAAGCGCGTGCAGCCGCGGAGGAAGCGGCGGTACCTCGCGTTGAGAGCATCCAGTGCGTCATCGAACCCGGCAGGCGCCGGAGCTTCGCCGACGCCGTCCTCCGCCGGCACGGCCGAGAGCTCGATGGAGAACACGCCCTGCCGCGGCAGCGTCCGCTGGTAGCGAAGGCACGTTCCGTCGATCCCGTCCGGGGTCGGATGGATCGAGATCGTCGTCGTCCGGTGGACGCCGTCCTTGCCCGTCCGGCTCAGCACGAGCCGCGCGCCGTCCCAGGTGATCTCCGCCGTCGCCGGATCCTGCGTGACGTCGCGATACCCGCGGACCGCGAACATGTCGCGGAACGTCGCCTCGAACTCGATCTCGATCTGGAGCTCCACCTCGTTGGGTGACGCGTTCAGGATGCCGATGCGCTCGCGCAGCCCGTCGGCGAGGAACCGGGTCCGGCGGATGGAGAGGCTGTCCTGCGCGTGGCGTGCTGTGCCCAGCGTGATGCCCGTGGCGTGCATGAGCTGGAACGCGGCAACGTACGCCTGCTCATCATTGACGGAGAGCAGGAGGGGCCGTTCGCCGTTCACCCGCAGCGCGAAGCCCGAGAGGAACTGCGTGTCGTGGTAGTAGAGGCCGAGCGGACTGGTGCCTCCGAGCGGAAGGCCACCGTCGTCCTCGGTCACGAGGACGAGTGCGTCCTCCTTTAGAGAGACTGTCACGAGGGCGCAGGCGCCCAGCGTCCGCGCAGGTGATCCTTGGCGCGCTCGAACGCGCTGGCCTGCTCCTCGACGAGCCTCTCCGAATCCGCGGTCGTGATGTCGCGGGCGTCGTCGATGAACGCGGCGACGCGACCGAAGTAGAGCGGCACCAGCGAGCGCACGTACGCGTCGGTCCGCTTTGGGTCACGCGCCGATGCGGCGAGCAGGTCGTAGACGATCTTGGCCCAGGTCTCGCCGGCGAGCGCGTGCGGTATCTCCTCGTCCAGAGCGCGCCGCACGGCGTCGCGCGCGTCCTTTGAGAGTGCTTCGTCCCACGTCGCCGCCTCTGCCGCGGCGGACGCTCGCAGCTTGCGCACCAGGAGAGCGCTGTCCGCGCGCACCTCCTCGGGATCGACGACGGTCACGTCGCCGAACACCGGCGCGGCCTCCGATCCACGGACGTCGCGCCAGCGCGCCTCGTTGGCGGACGCGAGCCGGAATGCCGTACCCACCACCTGAGTGAACATGGGAGCAAGGTCCGCGCCCGGGTCCTTGGGGTCGTGGATCTTCGCTCCGAGGAATGCCTGGCCCACCCGCGCGCCGTGCGCGAGCGCGGTGGTCGTCATGTAGATGTCGATCCCGAAGCGGGCGACGTCGGTCTCCCACACCTCGGGACCCCCGAGGGCACCGCCCTCGAGGAAGCTGCGCGCGAGATCGCCGCTGAACCCGAACTCACCGCCGATGGGCTGCCGCACGCGCCGGCCGTAGAGAGCGCGCGTGAGCGGGTAGGCGATCGTGTTCGTGATCGTGCCGTCGTGCTTGTGGCGCGCATATAGAGGAGTGACGTAGTCGGCCTCTCCACGCAGGATCGGCGCGAGGAGGCGCTCGATCCACTCGGCTGTGATGCTCCGGAGGTCGCTGTCCACGACCACGCAGGCTCGGACGCCGAGACGCGCGGCGGCTTCGAAGATCGCCCGGAAGGCCGAGCCCTTGCCCGGCGGGCCCACGTACGTTCCGACCACGTGCGGCGTCCCGTCGAGAGCCTCATTGACCCGGTCGCGGGTGCCGTCGTCCGACCCACCGTCCGAGTTGACGACCACCGCCAGGGCGTGCGGAAAGTGCCTCTCCAGGCCCTCGGCGACCGTGCGAGCCACGTGGCCGACGGTCGCCGCGTTCCGGAAGCTCGGGATGCCCACCAGGATCTCGGCCCGGCCGATGCGATCCACCGCCGAGGCCATGCGCTCGTCGAGGCCCGTCGCGTTCGGCATTTGCCCTCCGACGCTGCCCGACCCGCCCCCTCCGTGTATTGAACGATGATAGGTCGCCTTGCTCGACGCCCTCGAGGCCTTCGTCATCCCATTTCTCGAAGGTGCCTATGCGACCCTTGGGTACGTCGGCCTCCTGATCGTGATGGCCGTCGAGAACTCGCTCTTCTTCCTCCCCGTCCCCTCGGAGATCGTCCTGCCACTCGCCGGCTGGTCCGTCGCTCGTGGCGTGGAAGAGCCTCTAACGGGTGCGGCGTGGAGCTACTGGTATGCGGTCGTGTTCTCGGTCGTGGGCTCGACGGCCGGGGCGCTCGCCCTCTACGCCGTTTCCTACATCGCCGGCCGTCCGGTCCTCGAGCGGTATGGGCGGTATGTGCTCATCGACGCGCACGACCTCGATCTCGCCGATCGCTGGTTCGCACGGTACGGCGACTACGCGGTGCTGATCGCTCGCATGGTCCCGATCGTGCGTAGCGTCATCTCCATACCAGCAGGCATCTCGCGGATGCCGCTCCGTCGGTTCCTGCTCTTCACAGTCGTCGGCACCATCCCCTGGAACATGCTGCTGATCTGGGCTGGCCTCGTCCTCGGCGAGAGCTGGACACAGGTAAAGGACCTCCTCCAGCCGTTCGAATACGTCGTCTACGTGGGCATCGCCGCCCTCGCGGCTTTGTTCCTCTGGCACCAGCTCCGACCCGGCCGCGGGCGGTGATGGAGCTCCTCGAGGCGATCGGGGAGATCGACCGCCAGCTCTATCTAGGCATCACTTCCTCTCGCAACCAGGTCACGGCGCTGCTGGCGATCGGCTTCGCTCTCGCGAACACGCTCGGCGCGGTGTGGTGGCTCTTCGGGCTCGCCGGGATGCGATCGCGCGGCCTCGGCCGCCGCGGCCTGTCCATCGTCCTTACCGTCGCGATCGGCCTCGCCAGCGCGTGGCTGGTGGCCGACCTCCTCAAGCTCGTGTTCCAGCGCCCTCGCCCGTTCGACGTGATCGAAGGCGTGGAGATCCTCATCACGCGTCCAATGAACTACTCGTTCCCGTCGGGCGATACCGCGGGCGCGTTCGGTGCGGCCGTCGCGCTCGGCTTCGCTCTGCCGCGCCTCCGCTGGCTCGCGCTACTCGTCGCGTCCGGCATCGCGCTCGCGCGCGTCGCCGTCGGCGTGCACTGGCCCAGTGACATCGTCGCCGGCGCGGCCATCGGCATTGCCTTCGGCTCCGCGGCGCCATGGGTCGTCGCCGAGACCCTGCGGCGAATGCCCTGGGCCATCCATGTCGTGCCGCACACCCACTGGGACCGCGAGTGGTACGCGCGCTTCGAGGTGTACCGCGAGCGCCTGGTGCGCATGGTGGGGAAGTTGCTCGATCTCCTCGAGCGCGACGAGTCCTTCACCGCCTTCACGTTCGACGGCCAGACCATCGCCATCGAGGACCACCTGGCGAAGCGCCCCGAGGACCGCCCGCGGATCGAGCGGCTGGTACGCGCCGACCGTTTGCTCATCGGCCCGTAGTACGTGCTCGCCGACTACCTCCTCGTCTCGGGCGAGTCGATCGTCCGCAACTTCCAGGAGGGCCTTCGCGTCTCGGGCGAGCTCGGCCGCGCGATGCGCGTGTGCTACGTCGCCGATCCGTTCGGCCATCCGGCCCAGATGCCCCAGATCGTGCGCGGCTTCGGCTACACCACTTACATCTTCGCGCGCGGCGTTGGTGACGAAGGAGAGGAGCTCGGCAGCGAGTTCCAGTGGGAAGCGCCTTCCGGCGACCGCGTCATCGCCTCGCATCAGGTGGCCCACTACGACAACGCTCTGCCGCTCGTGGGCGATGGAGAGGAGGACGGCGCCGCGCTGCGGCGCCGCGTCGGCCGCGTGCTCCCCAAGCTGATGCGCGTGACCGCGCCGTACGCGCAGTCGTCGCGGCTCCTCTTCATGGTCGGGACCGATCACACCGAGCCGTACGAGCGCCTGCCCGAGGTGGTCGCGGCGATCGCCGCCGCGCAGCCGCGCTCGGTGCCGCGGATCACGGGACTCGAGGCTTTCGCCCTATCCCTACCGATGCCGCGCGGCGTGCTGACCGGGGAGATGATCGCCGGTAAGTACCGGCCCATCCTGCGCGGCGTCAACTCGACGCGCGTGTGGATCAAGCAGCGGAACGCGGAGTGCGAGCGGCTGCTCCTCGAACGCTGCGAGCCGCTCGACACGCTCACCGGCGGGACGGCGCGCGACCGGATCCGCTCCCTCTGGAGAACGCTGCTCGAGAACCATCCGCATGACTCGATCTGCGGCTGCGGGATCGACGCGGTCCATGACCTCGACATGCGGCCGCGCTTCGACCACGTCGCCACGGAGGGCGCGGCGCTGGCCGCCGAGCTCACCGCTCGTGTGAGTGGCGCGGGCGACACCGATGTCCTGTGGAGCGGGCTGCCGTGGGAGCGCCGGGCGGTCGTCGAGCTCTCTGGCCGACCCACGCTGGTGCGCATGCCGGGTCTGGGCGTCGCCCCGCCCGAGCCCGTCCGCAGCCCCGGCATGAGGTCGCCCGAGGAAGGTGTGCTCGAGAACGGCGAGCTGCGCGTCGAGGTGGCGCCGGACGGCACCTTCGCCGTCGTCGATCTGGAGAGCGGCCATCGCTGGGACCATCAGAACGTCCTCACGAGCGACGGAGACCGCGGTGACGAGTACACGTTCTCGTACGCGGGCCCGACCGTGGACCGCGCGGCGCTGGCGGGAACGCGCACGACCGAGGTGCGGGGTGACCGCGGCACGGTCACGGTCACGACCGTCATCCGCGTCCCGGCGGCGCTCCGTCCAGACCGGCTGGCGCGCGTCGCCGAGACCGTGGAGTGCCCGGTACACGTGACTGTCACGCTCGACGCCGGGTCCGACCGCGTCGAGGTCGAGACGCTCGTCGACAACCGCGCGCGCGATCATCGCCTTCGGGTCGACTTCGACACGGGCACCCGAACGCTCACGCATCACGCCGGCGCGGCGTTCGCCATCCTCGAGCGACCCAACCGCGTGCCGCCGCGACCCGATTGGGTCGAGCCACCGACACAGGAGCGGTGCGTCCACGACATCGTCGCGGTCCACGGCCTGACCGGTGGCCTTGCGGTCGGCGTGGACGGCATGCGCGAGTACACGGTGCTTCGCGACGGTGGGACCATCGGGATCACGCTCATCCGCGCCGTGGGCTGGCTCTCGCGCGGGGATCTGCGCGAGCGCCGTGGCCACGCCGGGCCGGAGCTCGAGACCCCGACGGCACAGTGCATCGGCCCGCAGCGCTACCGCTACTGCGTCGTGCCGCTCCGCGGGCAGACGAACGTCGGCAAGCACTGGTCCTTCGGCCGCGCGATCAACAGCGTGCGCGAGTTCCTATCGCCGCCGCTGCACGCGCGCGGGGACGGCACGGCACGCACGTTCCTGCGCATCGAGACCGATCCGGTGGATGCGACGGTGCGGCTGTCCTCCCTACGCAGCGGGCCGGACGGCCAGCTGGTCGTGCGCGTCGCGGCCATGGGACCGGGCGAGACGACCGCGACGCTGCGCTTCGATCGGCCCGTCGCGTCGGCGCAAGCGACCGACCTGCGCGAAGGCGCGAATGATCTGGGCAACACCGGCCTCGACACGCTTCGCACCGCCGCACCGCTCGAGATCGGTGCCGATGGAGCGGCTCTCGCCCGTATCGGACCCTACGAGATCGCGACATGGCTGGTGCGTCTCCGGTGACATACTTCCGGCCTGATGGCGACCGTCACCTTCGACCACGTCTATAAGAAGTTCGGCGACGTCGTAGCGGTCAACGACCTCAGCCTGCAGGTCCGTGACGGCGAGTTCCTGGTGCTCGTCGGGCCGTCCGGGTGCGGCAAGACGACCGCCCTGCGCATGCTCGCCGGGCTCGAAGAGCAGACCAGTGGGGACATCTTCATCGGCGACCGCAAGGTGAACGACGTCGCCCCGAAGGACCGCGACATCGCGATGGTCTTCCAGAACTACGCGCTCTATCCCCACATGAGCGTCTACGACAACATCGCATTCGGCCTGAAGCTGCGCGGCACTCCGAAGGCCGAGATCGAGCGCCGCGTGAAGGACGTCGCCGGGATCCTCGGTCTCGGAGAGCTGCTCCACCGCAAGCCCAAGGAGCTCTCGGGCGGTCAGCGGCAGCGCGTCGCGGTGGGCCGGGCCATCGCGCGCGAGCCAGCGGTGTTCCTGATGGACGAGCCGCTCTCGAACCTCGACGCCAAGCTCCGCATCCAGACACGCGCCGAGCTCGGCAAGATCCATCAGCGCGTCGGCAAGACCACCATCTACGTGACGCACGATCAGGTCGAGGCCATGACCATGGGGGACCGCATCGCCGTGATGAAGGACGGAGTGCTGCAGCAGATCGGCACGCCGCAGGATCTGCACGACCGCCCGGTGAACCTCTTCGTCGCTGGCTTCATCGGATCGCCGTCCATGAACTTCTTCTCCGCCAAGGTCACCGGCGCGCCGGGCGAGGCCGCGGGCGACACGGGCTTCGCGAAAGTGCCGCTCGGGCATCGTGCCGATCCGCTCCTGGGCAGAGATGTCGTCCTGGGGCTGCGTCCGGAGGACATCCACGACCTGTCGCGGGAGCCCCAGGACGGGCGCCTGCCGGTCGAGGCGAAGGTCGAGGTCGTCGAGTACCTCGGGAACGAGCTGCAGCTCTACCTGGCCGCGAATGGGAGCACCTTCGTCGCGCGGGTGAGCGCGGACACGCAGACGCAACCCGGAGCCTCTCTTCGCGTTGGGTTCGACGTGAGGAAGCTGCAGATCTTCGACCGGGCGACCGAAGAGGCCATCCGCTGAGGACCGAATGAGCCTCCGCGGCGCGATCGAGGCCATCCCGCTCGAGGCGGTGCTTCAGCTGCTGGCCGACACCGGCAAGTCCGGCCGGCTGCTGGTGCGCGGCGACGAGCGCGCCGGCGCGCTCGCGCTGTCGGAAGGCAAGCTCGTCTCGGCGCGCTCGCAGGAAGAGACCGGCCCGGGCGCGCTCGGCGAGATCTTCACCATCGACCGCGGCGAGTTCGGCTTCGCTCCGGGGAGGGTCGACGAGAACGATCTCTCCGGCGACCTCGACGAGCTCCTCGACCGCGCCGTCGCGGAGCGCGACCGCATCGCGAGTGTCCGCCAGCTGATCCCCGACGAGCGCATGCGCTTCAGCCTGTCGCCGCGCGCCGCCGAGCGTGCCGAGATCCGCCTTTCCGCGGACCAGTGGCGCGCGCTGCTCGCGGTCGATGGCCAGCGCGACGTGATCGCCGTTGCGGGGCAGCTCGGCATCCGGCGGCTCGCGGCCCTGGAGCTGCTCGCGGGGCTCGTGCGTGCCGGGATGGTCGATACACAGCCGCCGGCCGAGGGCTCCGAGGGCGCCAGCCTGCCGCCCCGCGAGCCGCTCGAGCGGAGCGCCTCCGGCGAGCCGATCGTGCTGAGCGGAGAGACCGCGGACTTCCCGCTCGAGACGATCGTGCAGCTGCTCGCTCACACCGGACAGACGGGCCGCCTCGAGATCAGGTCTGGGTTCGGCACGTCGACGCTCGGTATGGCCGGTGGGCGTCTTGTCAGCGCGCGTGCCGAAGAGGAGTCGGGCGATCTCGCGCTCGGGGCGACATTCGCGATCGAGCGCGCCGACTTCCAGTTCGTCCCAATGACCGAGGTGCCCGCAACGGATCTGACCGGCGAGCTGGACGAGCTCCTCGACCGCGCGGCCGAGATGCGCGTTCGGATCGCCGCGATCAGGGCGCTCGTGCCGAACGAGCGCGGCCGGTTCGTGCTGTCGGATCGCGCGACGCAGCACCCCGAGATCCGCCTCAAGCCCGATGAGTGGCGCGCGCTCCTCGCCGTGAACGGCGAGCGTGATCTGGGCGCGATGACCGCGCACCTCGGCATGCGCCGGCTTCCGACGATGGTCCTGCTCGCGGACCTCATCGAGGGCGGGCTCGTCGATGTGGTCGCGGCACCGCCTGAGCCGGACCCCGCGCCGCGGTACGAGCCACCACCGGCGATCGCCGTCGCGGAGCCGGAGTCGCCTCCCACCGAAGCGCCGGCCGCGGAAGCGCTCGCTGCGGAAGTGCCTCTCGCGGAGACGCCGCTTGATGTCCCGCCCTGGGGCGCGGAGGACCGATTGTCAGCGATCACTGGCGTCGCTGGCTCCGCTGTGACCGTGCCGCCGTCGGAGGCTTGGCCCGCCGCGGAGCCGATCACGGAAGTACCGCCTCCACCCGAGAACTGGTGGGAGACACCCGGCGCGACCGGGCCGCCGGCGGAGCAGCCAGCGGACGCGGCGCCCTCATGGGAGCGACCCGCGGAGGCGGCCCCCGCATGGGAGCAGCCGGCCGAGACGCCGGCCGAGCCCGAGACGTACATCGATCCGCGCCTCGCCGCGTTCGGTGCGCCCGCGGCCGAGCCTGTGGCCGACGAGCCGACCTGGGCCGCACCTGCGACCGAGGCCGTCGCGGAGACGCCGCCCGCTGCCGAGACCACTCCCGCCTGGCCGCCGGCCGAAGAACGCCCAGCGAGCGAGCTGGTCATCGATCTCGAGGCGGAGCCGCCGGTCGGCGCGCCGCCGACGGAGCCGCCTGCAGCTGACGTTGGATCAGCGAGCGCCCCTGTCATTCAAGGACCGGCGAAAGTTCCGGGCGCTCAGGAAGCGCCGAGTAGGAAAGGTCTTTCAAAGGCCCTCTTCGGTGGCATGTTCGGTGGGGCCAAGCAGCAGCCGGTCGCGGCGCCCCCGCCGGCCGCGGCGCAGGCCAGCACGCGCGCTGGTCAGCTAGCGCTGTTCGTGAACGAGCTGCTGGCTTCGTACAACAGCGGTCAGTACGGAAAGGGCCGCGTGGATGACCGCATGGTCAGCCTGCTCATGCGGGTGGACGAGCAGGCGGATCCGGTCGACCGGCCGATCCCGGTGAAGCACGACCGCCTCGACGTCGTTTCGATCGACGGTGCCGCCGTCCCCGAGGGCCAGTCGCTCCCGTACCTCGCGATGCTGGCGCGGCAGGTCTACGACGACGCGGAGCGTGCCCTTGGTAAGGACAAGGCCAAGCGCGGCTTCCGCGACACGAGGGAGCGCCTCTTCGGGAAGGATCTGTCGCTGTTCCAGATGCCCGAGATCGCGCCGCGCGTCCCCAAGGTGTGACTCTCTACATAGGTCTCGACCTCGGCGGCACGAACGTGCGTGTCGTGGTCGCTCAGCCCGCGCCGGACCGCCCGCACATCCTCGGCGACGCCAGCCGCCCGACACCCGACACGGGCCATCCCGCCGACGTGATCGCGGCGCTCGCCGACTGCGCGCGCGCGGCGCTCGAGGAGTCGGGTCACCCGCTGCACGACGTCGTCGCCGCGGGCTGCGCGGCGCCCGGCCCGCTCGATCACCGCTCGGGCCGCGTGCACATCGCGCCGAACATCAACGGCTTCCGCGATGTCTCCCTCGCCGAGGATCTCTCGCGCGCGCTGGACGGCATTCCGGTCTTCGTCGACCGCGACACCGTGATCGCGGCCATCGGCGAAGGTGCGGCCGGCGCGGCACGAGGCGTGCGCGACTACGTGTA
>CAZTAI010000038.1:0-11005 GCA_964611555.1 uncultured Chloroflexota bacterium
GGGTCGCTTGATCAGTCGGCGATGGGCAGGGCGAGCGCGAAGACGCTACCGGCCTCCGTGCTCCGCTCGAGCCAGAGCCGACCGCCATGGCGCTCCGCCAAGCGCCGGCTGATGTGGAGGCCGAGCCCGGTGCCAGGTGTCGAGCGCGCCCGTGTCGAGCGGTAGAACGGCTCGAAGAGCCGGCTCTGCTCATCGGCGGGCACACCCACCCCGCGGTCCTCGACGATGACCAGCGCCTCACCACCGCTGACCCGGAGCGACACCTCGACCGGCGATCCGGCCGGCCCGTACTTGAGCGCGTTGGTCACCAAGTTGCCGACGATCTGGGCGACTCGGATCGCGTCCCCGCGCACGGGGATGCGCCGTGTGGACGCAAACGTGATCTGCGGAGTCTCGCCGAGCTCGTGCAGCGCAACGACCTCCGCGACAACGGCGGAGAGGTCGAACGAGACCAGCTCAAGCGTGAGCGCGCCCGCGGCGATCCGCGACCGATCGAGGAGCTCGGCTATCAGGCGGTCCATCCGGGCTACCTGCACCAGCGCGCGATCGAGGGCGCCGAGTGCCTTCGGGTCTCCGAGGGTGTTCCGCCGCGCGAGCTGGATCAGACCGCTGATCGAGGTGAGCGGGGTCCTTAGCTCGTGCACGACCGTGCTGAGGAACGCGACTTGCGCAGCATCCTCGCTCGGCCGCGACCCGACCTCCGGGAAGAGCGTGATAGCGAGGATGCGGTCATCGGCGGCGGCGGCCGAGGCTGCGGAGGCGGCCGGTGCTTCGACAGCGCTTCGTACCGTGTCCAGGAACTGGTCGACAACGAACGGCTTCGCCACGACGCCCGCGAAGCCCGCGGCGCGGCTGCGGCCGGACGTGCCGTCCAGTGCCTCGGCAAGCGCCGCGGCATCGGCGGTGAACATCAGGACCGGCAGCTTGGGATGCGCTCGCCGGATCGCGATGGCGTCGTCCCAGGAGCGCTCCTGGCCCTTGGGTACGAGCTCGCCGTCGAGGATGACGCATCTCGGCTGCCAACGGTCCACCGCGGCCTTGATGTCGTCGTGGTCCGCGATCGTCACCGGGTGGTAGCCCGCCCCGTCGAGCAGGCCGCTGACCAGCTGGCTGAGCTCGGGGTCGTCTTCGACCACGAGCACGGTCGGGGCCTGCGCGCCCACGAAGAGCGTCCGCGCGACCTCGTGCCTTGTCAGCTCGAGCTCTTGCACCGTGTCCACCTGCCTCCCGCGCTCCCCTGCCGCTCGTCACACGGTCTCAGCGAGCGGACCGGGCCGCATTACGGTTCCGTAACGACGCGAACAGGCAGGCTGGCGGCGCTTGCCTGCCATAGGCCAAAGAGAGACCCGGGGTCTAGGGTCCGGCGAAGCGACCGCGGCTGGCGGCGAACCCTGTGGAGGTGGCGATGTGAGCGACACGACGACGGCGGGCGACACGGAAGGCGTGTGGGAGATCCGCGCGGGCGTGCCGGTCGCGAAGGCGCTCCCAGCCGCGGCGATCGGCGCGGTCGAGGATCTCGACTACAACAACCCCTACGGCCACAACATCGAGCGCGTGTGGTTCGACGGTCGTGTCGTCTTCGCGACCGAGCAGGGCGAGCTCGAGATCGACCCCGAGCACGTCAAAGTTGCGCAGGAATACCAGGTAGTCCACTCGGTGCGCCTCACGCCGGCCGGCCGCCTCGAGCCTGGAACGGAGCCGGAGCGGGTAGCGGGACAGCTGAATATCTACGACTCGATCCCGGGGATGGCCAAGTACAGCCCGATCTGGCAGTTCAACTATGTCGTCGTCCCACGGGACCACGTGGCCAATTCGCTGCGGTCCGAGCGCGACTGCCTCGAGAGCGGGCACCCGATCCTTAGGAGCCGGATCTTCGAGAACTGACCGGTCCTCTAGGCCTGCGGTCGCAGGCAGGGGCGGCCACGTGGGTCATGACGCTCCCGTCACGCGACGCGTCGTGCCGGACGTCATGCTGTGGACATGGCAGATCCCCGCAACACTCGAGGTCAGATACCCACCCGGACGCTGCTCGGAGCCGCGGCGCGTCTGCGCGCCAAGCTGCAGCACCTCCGCGGATCCGAGAACCGGCGCCGCGTCGTCGCGAAGGTCAGCCCTCCGGCGGCCCCTCGGCCGTCTTGAACCGATAGCCGGCGCCGGGAACGGTCTCGATGTAGCGCGGCTTATGCCAGTCGTTCTGCAGCTTCGCGCGGAGCGCGCGCACGTGGCGGTCCACCACGTTGCTCTCGATCACGAAGTCGGTACCCCAGAGCGCGTCGAGGATCTGCTCCCTGGTGAGCACCGTTCCCGCGTTCGCCGCCAGGAGGTAGAGGAGCGCCTGCTCGAGCGAGGTGAGGTGAAGCTCCGACTCGCCCGCGCGGACCTTGCGGTTCAGCACGTCGATCTCGAGGTCGCCGATGCGCAGACGTGGGACCACGCCCCCCGCTCCCCCATGCACGCGCCGTACGACGGCGTGCGCGCGGGCGACCAGGTCGTCCGGCACGAAGGGGACACCGATGTAGTCGTCGGCACCTCGCTCGAAAGCGTCGAGCTTTCCGCGTAGGTCGCTGCGCCGGGTGAGCGCGATCGCGGCCATCCGCTCGCGCGCGCTTATGTCGTCGATGAGCTGCATGCCCCGGCCGCCCTCGAGGTCGATGTCCACGAACACCAGGTGAGGTCGCCACTCGTCGATGACCGCCCGGGCCTCGGCAACGGCGCTGGCGAAGCGCCGGATGTAGCTCCCATGACGCAGCGTGAGGTCGATCGTCTTCGCGAGCGCCTGGTCCTCGATCACCAGGAGCGCACGGATCTCAGGGCCGACCACTACGTCGCTCGCTCTGGTACCGCCGATCCGGAGGACCGGCGTCGGATCTGTCCGATCATCCGTATGACTCTACCGCCAGGGGGTCGCGCCAGGTAACGAACGGGTCTGGTCTAGGCGTGGACGAACTCTCGCCTCCCGGCTGACGTCGCCGGCCCGCTCTCGTAGACGCGAACGCCGAGGTCGCGGCTGAGCGGCAGGGGCCAGCTGGTGCGGTGGCGACCGCCGACAAGAGGCTGCTGGTCGTCGCGGCCGACGAGGACGAGCAGACCCGCATGCGTCCCCATGGGGACCCCGATCAACAGGAGCGCGACATGTTCCCCCGGCGTCGGCTCACCGCCCATCTTGCCCGGCGACGCGACCTGCTCGTCGTTGATCCCGGACTCCGTCACCGCGAGACGGAACGAGGAAGGTGCGCCACCGGAGCGCTCGGCGATCCGCGGCAGGTAACGTTTGACCGGCTGCCAGGTCGCAACGAGCCGACCCAGCGCGGTGTCGTCACTGGGACCGTTGAGACCCGGCGGCCCGGCCGAGCCCTCGCGCAGCATCGCGACGTCGCGCGGGTCGTCGATGCTGGTGAGGAGGGGCACGGCACCGTCTGACTGACGCGGGCTCGCCTCGACCATGCGGGCGACCGCGCCGTCCGTGTCGGGGGCGTGCAGCCGGAACTCCTGGAGCACGAGGACCGCTGAGTCATCCCGCGTCGGCATGTCCGAAGCATGCCCACCTGCTCCGGGGCCGTCATGACCCCGCCGTCACGGCCCGCGGCCACCATCATGACCATCCGGTAATGACGGGCCGGCGCGCCGTTACATGATCGTCGCACGACATCTGGCATCCCACGGGTTCGCGCGGCACGACACCTGCCGCTCCTTCGCATCACGGACGGACATGGGCTCGGCCACCAGGTCGCCGGGCATCCGTTCGACAGGCGACCTGATTTGGGCGGCACGCGAAAGAAATGGATGGCTAAGCGAGATGAAGAACACCACACGAGCGCTCTCAGGAATGGTGGGGATCGCCCTCATGATCGCGATCGCGGCCATGGGCGGCCCGAGTGCGAACGCCGCACACATGCCGACGGTCGGCCTCGGAACGGCCGATAGCTTCGCCGTCCTGGCCGGCTCGGGGATCACCAACACGGGCTCGACCGTGATCAACGGGGACATCGGAACGTTCCCGACGACGACTACCACGGGGTTCCCGCCCGGGATCGTGAACGGCACGAACCGCGGAGGTGACGCCGTCACGCAGGGCGCCAAGACCGACCTCACCACGGCGTACAACGACGCCGCCGGGCGGACACCGGTCACGACCGTGCCCACGGAGCTCGGCGGGACGACCCTGACGCACGGCGTATACAGCGCCGCCTCCGGCACGTTCGGGATCACGGGAGCGCTCACGCTCGACGGGCAGGGCGACTCGAACGCCGTGTTCATCTTCCAGATGGCTTCGACGCTCACCACCGCGACCGCGAGCAGCGTCGTCCTGATCGGCGGCGCCCAGTCCTGCAACGTCTTCTGGCAGGTCGGCAGCTCGGCGACCCTCGGTGGAAGCACGAGCTTCCGGGGGAACATCCTCGCGCTGACGTCGATCACTCTCGTCACAAGCGCGACCGTGGACGGCCGCGCGCTGGCCCGGAACGGCGCGGTCACGCTGGATACGAACGTCATCACCCGTGCGACATGCGCGGTCGCGGCGACACCCGCTCCGACCGTCGCGCCGACAACGGCACCGACCGCCACGCCAGCGGCACCGACTGCCACGCCAGCGGCACCGACCGCCACGCCGACCGCTGCACCCGTGACCACCTTGCCGAGCACGAGCACCGCCGACCTCACGGTCCCGCTCGTACTCCTTGTCCTGGTCCTCGGAGGGGCCGGGGCCTTCCTACTTCGGTCACCTATCAAGAGCACCTAGATGCCGGGCCCACACGGCCCACTGACCACCGCCGGCAGCGGACGAGAGCTCCTTTCGATGGGAGCTCTCGTCCTGCTGCTAGAGATCGCGTTCGTCACGCACTTCCTTGAGCCCATTCGGGCGTCCGGCGGCCCCTAGGCTCCTCGGGAGGCTTCTTGCCTTCCCGCCGGTGCGGTTCGGCGTAGCTCTAGTACGCCGTTTCGGCGACGACGACCTAACGGGCATGGCTGCCGAGATGGCCTACAGCTTCCTCTTCGCGCTCTTCCCGCTGCTCCTGCTCTCGGCCGCGCTCATCGGCATGGTCGGCAGCGTCCTGGGACGCACGGATCTGCTCCTCGAGACGATGGCCAGGATCGCGCCGTTCCTGCCGCGGCCGGTCGCCGAGCTCTTCGAAGCGGGCATCCTCGAGCTCGTCAGCGAGCGCGCTGGAGCCATCGCTGTGCTTGGACTGCTGCTCGCCCTGTGGGGCGCAGCCAGCGGCGTCGGCGCGTTGATGAAGGGGCTGGACCGCGCGTACGAGGCGGCGCGGTCGCGGCCCCTGTGGCGGCAGAAGGCGGTCGGCGCGGTCGCGACCCTTTTCCTCACGCCACTCTGCCTGGCGCTACTCGTCGTCTCCGCGGTCGGGCATGGACTTACCACGTGGCTCGGCGCGCTCACCGGCACGGGCGAACAGGTCGGTGTGCTGGTCGCTGCCCTACAGCTCCCCGTCACCTTCGTCGTTCTCTTCTTGGTGATGACGCTCGTCTTCTGGACGCTACCCGCAGTGCCCCAGCGCTACCGCGACGTCCTGCCGGGGAGTCTCGTCGCGGCGCTCGGCTGGTCTGTGGTCACGCAGGCGTTCGGCCTGTACGTCTCCGACATCGACGAATACGGCGCGACCTACGGGATCTTTGGTGCGGCCATCGCGTTCCTGCTCTGGCTCTATCTCGTTGGGCTGGTCACGCTCCTCGGTGCCGAGGTCAATGCGCTTCTCTCCGCGTCCGGCCGACACGCGTGGGCCGCGAATGGGCGAGCGTTCGACTGAGACACCACCATCAAGTAGCGTCGCCTGCTACTGTCCCGCTACTAGACCTTGCCAGCCACGGGGTACACAGGCGCACGAATGCGCGGGAGCGAGGCCCAGGAGAAGACAGTGCGAGACGCGCCGATGGGCCACGCGCCACCGCTGCCTGACGACCTTCGGGCCGCGCTTGCCGAGGGCCGAGTGACCGCCCACTACCAGCCGATCGTCGACATACGCCGCGGACGCATCATGCAGCTCGAGGCGCTCGCGCGGTGGGTCGACCCGGACCGCGGATCCATCCCGCCGTCCGATTTCATCCCCCTCGCTGAACGATCCGGTCTCATCGGGACCATCACCACGCTCATGATCGAGCGCGCGCTCTTGGACCTCGCTGTCTGGCGGGCGCGCGTGCCGGGCCTCCGCGTGGCCGTGAATCTGTCGGCCGACAGCTTCGCCGAGCCGCAACTGCCGGACGTGATCGGGCGCGCGCTGACCGCTGCCGGCTGCGAGGCCGGCTGCCTTGGCCTGGAGATCACGGAGAGCGTGCTGATGAAGCGTCCGGAGCAGTCGCAAGGCCACGTGGAGCGGCTCCGTGCGCTCGGCGTCCGCGTGGCCATCGACGACTTCGGGATCGGCTACTCCTCGCTCAAGTACCTCCAGCTCTTGCCCGTCGATGAGATCAAGATCGACCGGCAGTTCATCGAGACGTCGGTCGACGATAGGAACAGTCAGGTCATCGTTCGGAGCGTGATCGCCCTCTGCCACGAGCTCGGGTTCGGGGTCGTCGCCGAGGGCGTGGCCGACCGCGACGTCTGGGATCTGCTTGCTGCCCTCTCATGCGACAGCGCCCAGGGCTACTTCGTGGCCAAGCCCATGCCGCCAGAGGCCGTCGGGCCATGGATCGAGGATTGGCAGCGTACGAGGCCGGCGGCGCACCCTGCGACGCCCGCGAATGGGGAGCGCCGCGAGAAGCCGCTCATCCTGATCGTCGACGACGAGCCCACGATCGTCTCATTGCTCGAGGGCGTCCTTGGAGAGCGCGGCTATCGGGTGAGTACCGCTTTGAACGGTCAGGAAGCCCTCGAAGCGGTGGCCCGGGACCGCCCGAGTCTCGTCCTCCTCGAGATCCATGTGCCCATCATCGGCGGCGAGGGGTTCGTCACCGAGCTGGTGGCACGCAGGATCGACGTCCCGGTCGTCGCCATGACAGCGGGACCGATCGCGGCGCGCTGGGCGCGGAAGATGGGGGTCCAGGGTTCGCTAGCGAAGCCCTTCAGCATCATGGAGCTTCTCGCCGCTGTGGAGCGTCTCGCGACCGTCAACTAGGCCAGCGGGCGCTCGGCCACAGCGCCTGCGCGCTGGTAGCGTCAACGCATGCTCATGAAGCGCGAGCTGCTCCGGGCGTACGTCACGCGGACCGTCGCTCACGGCGATCGCCACGTCGTGACCCGCGCCTACCTGAGCGACGGAACGATCGACGAACAAGTGAACCCGGGCGTCGCCGATCCCGATGACGTGCCCTGGGCTCCGGCCGGGCGCTACGACGATCTGGACGCGGAGCGCGAGCGCCTCGTGCGCGAAGGCTGGTCGATCGAGCCGGAGGTCGCCTCCCGCCCGCGCGGCTAGTCCGGGTCTAGCCCAGCACCGCTCCCGCGATCCGCTCGAGACGCGCCACGCGCTCCTCGACGGGCGGATGCGTCGCGAACAGCCTGGCCATCCCGTGCGGGATCAGTGGCTGGACCACGAAGAGGTGCGCCACACCCGGGTTGACCGCGAGCGGCACCTTCTTGGAGTAGGCGTCCAGCTTGCGGAGCGCGGAGGCCAGGGCGAGCGGGTCGTTCGAGAGGGCAGCGCCGCTGTCGTCCGCGCCGAACTCGCGGGACCGGCTGATCGCGAGCTGCACCAGCATCGCCGCGATCGGCAGGACGATGATGCCGACGAGCATGGCGATGGGGTTCGCGCCCTCGTCGTCGTCCCCGCGGCCGCCGAAGATCATCGACCACTGGGCCATCTGCGCCAGGAAGCTGATGGCGCCGGCGATCGACGCGACGACGGCCATGACGAGCGTGTCGCGGTTGCCGACGTGCCCGAGCTCGTGCGCCAGGACGGCGCGGAGCTCCCGCTCGCTCACCACCTCGAGGATCCCCGCGGTCACCGCCACGACGGCGTGCTCGGGGTCGCGCCCGGTCGCGAACGCGTTCGGGGCGGCCTGCTCGATCACGTACACGCGCGGCATCGGCAGCTGCGCCTTGTGCGCGAGGTCGCGGACGACCTTGAAGAGCTCGGGCGCCTCGGTCTCGGTCACCGGACGCGCCTTGGCCATCGAGAGCGCGATCTTGTCGCTGAACCAGTAGGCCGAGACGTTCATGAGGACGGCCAGGACCAGGGCCATGGCCATCCCGCCGCTGCCGCCGACGAGGCGGCCGGCGAAGACGAGCAGGACGGTGAGGATCGTGAGTAGGAAGACCGTCTTCACCGTGTTCATCTGATCCATCTTCTCACTAGTCGCCCACGACGGTGGTCTTCGCGCGGGCCGTCACGGACCAGTGCGTCATGTCGTGGCCGGGCGCCGCGCCGTGCCAGTGGTGCTCACCGGCGGGGATGAAGGCGACATCGCCTGGTGACACCTCGTGGCGCTCGGTCTCCGTGGCCACGATCCCGTGGCCCTCGGTGATGATCAGGACCTGATCGGTGGTGTGCTTGTGGAGGCGGTTGCGCGCCCCATCGCGAAAGTGAACTTCGAGCACGTTGAGATGCTCGCTATCCGAGTGCGGCGTCTGCGTGCTGACATCTCCGATGAAGATCGACGAGGGCGCGCCGGTGGCCGCGGTGTAGCTGCCCTTGTCGGATCCGCGGCCTTCGGGGCTTACGCGAGAGATGCGCATGCCTTGAGACTAGATCCGAGCGAGCGTCCGGCTAGGGAGAGCGCGGGAGGCCTACCCGGTGGCGGGCGCGGTCCCCGGCTGAAGCTGGTCGAAGACGGACGCAGCCTCTTCGATGATCGAGCCGGACAGGTCGTTCGAGAGCGTGTATCGGACGACATTGCCCTTGCGCTTCGCGACGATGGCGCCGAGCTCGCGCAGCACTCTGAGGTGCTGGCTCGTTGCGGCGCGGTTGCGGCCGATGACGTGGGCGAGGTCACTTGCCGCGAGCGTCGTGTCGCGGAGCGCACGCACGATCTTGACGCGGGTCGGGTCGCAAAGCGCATCGAGCAGCGCGCGCATCCGCTCTTCATTGCGCGGCGTCAGCATCTGCTGCTCGGCCGTCTTCACGGCAACAGGATCGATCGGTCTGGGAATTTCGCTCGGCATGAGCCCTCCTGACGTTCGGCCGGCTACGCATCCGGGAGTGCAAGCAGCGTACTGAGCCGGCCTGTCCTATGTCTCAGCCGCGTCGAGCAGGCGGTAGCCGATGCCGAACACCGTTCCTATGTAGCGGGGGCGATGGGCGTCGTCAGGAAGCTTCCGGCGCAGGCTGCTGACGTGGCGCGCGAGCGTGCGCCGGGGCCAAAGCCCCGGCGCACATTGCGCTTCTTAGGCGATCGCGAGCGCGCTGCCGAGGTGCTCGAAGAACGACCCCGGGGCCGGTCCCGGTGTGTTGTTCACGAAGATCTGCGGGCCCGCGTAGAAGACGAGTACCAGGACGATGAGGATGAGAAGGACGATGCCGATGATCATCCCGGCGCCGAAGCCGTCCCCAGACGATCCTCCTGGGTTCGTGTTGACATTCGTCTGACCCACTAATTGACTCCTTTACCCGCCGCGCGGGCTGTTTTTGACGTGCCTCCGCCTGCTACTGCGACCAACGTGCCAACGAGGCACAAGAGGCCTTGACTCGCTTGAAAGGTCCACGAGCGACCGAGGGGCATCGCAGAGTAGGGAGAGTGCCTGCGAAGCAGGCGACAAAGGGAGTTCTAAGCGCGCGGCAGCGCGCTTAGAACGGGCCTGCCAGCTCCGGCGGCGCGAATAGCGCGGCAGGCGACTGCCACCACTGCTGGATCCCGGCGGCCTTGGCCTGCCCTAGGAGCGCCGCGAGCGTGTCGGGCGGCTGGCCATCGGCCGCGACCAGCACGACGAGCTTGTCGCGGCGGAGCGGCTCGCTGAAGCGCCGCTTCACGTCGGACGGCAGGCCGCCGCCGGGCATCAGCCGCCGGAGGACCCTGGGGCCCGACCCATTTCGCGACGGCGTCCACGCCTGACCGCCGGCGAGACGCTCGGCCCGCGCGTCGCTGCGCGCGAGGACCGAGATGTCCTGGGCACGCACGCCCGACACACGAAGGAGCTCGAGCGCCGCGGTCAGGCTCGCGTCATCGTCGAAGACGCCGCCCACGACCATGCCACCCGCGACCTCGGAGAGATAGGACTGCACCGCCATCGCCGGAGACTAGCGAAGACCGCGCGCTAGCAGCGCCAGGCGATGACAGGCACCCGCATCTCGTCCGGGGTCATCCCGCCATGGTTGCCGCGGAGCTGCACGGCCTTGCCGTCGACGCGGACGAGCGTGACGGCCCGATCGCCGTCCACCATCGCGCACAGTTCCCCGATCCGGCGCCTCGCCACCACCGCGTCGCCTCGGCCGAAGAAGCCCTCGGCGATGGCCTCAGCGGTGTCGAAGCAGGTGAAGACACCCGGCCACTTCCGCTCCAGGTAAGCACGGACCTCGGCTGGCCGATCCGAGTGCAGGAACGCGAGGCGCGGCTCGCCCGCGACCGGCACGCGGAGCATTGCGCGGAGCTCCGCGTCGCCCTCGAGATCGATGAGCTTCAGCGGATCGCATTCGGCGTGGCCGTGATCGGCGGTGAGGATCGCGAGCGTGTCGCCTGCCTTTCGTCCGCGGAACGCCGTCTCGAGCGCCCGATCGAAGAGCGCCGCTTCGGCGCTGTGCTCAGGGCTGCGCGGCCCGTACAGGTGCGCGGACGTGTCGATGCCTGCCCAGTACGCGTACACGTAGGCGGGCGCACCGGCCCAGGGACGCTGGTCGAGGAGCTGCCCTACCCGGACGCCCATCGTGCTGGGGAGCACGTAGCCGACGTACTCGGCCTCGCTGCCGTGCATGCGCGTCATCGCCTCTTTGCGGAAGAGCTCCGGCTCGATGAGGTAGGAGCGTCCGCCGCGCTCCTTGATCCGCCGGTGGATCGACGGCACAAGCGCGAACCTCGAGGGATCGATCGAGCGATCGTCGAAGTACGAGCCGCGCTTCTGGGTCGCGCGGCCCCAGCGGAGCATCTGGGTCACCTGCGAGAACTCTTCGAGCCAGACGAAGTA
>CAZTAI010000039.1:0-7689 GCA_964611555.1 uncultured Chloroflexota bacterium
CACACCCTCATCGGCGGCGAGCTGCTCAAGCGCTACGGCTTCCCGCAGGCCGTCATCGACGGTGTCGTGGGCCACCACGGCGACGTGGAGCCGGTGACGATGGTCGGGACCCTCATCTCGGCCGCCGACGCGATCAGCGCCGCGCGCCCCGGGGCCCGCAGCGAGATCGTCTCCAACTACATCCAGCGGCTCCAGGAGCTCGAGGCGCTCGCGAACAGCTTCGCTGGCGTCGAGAAGTCGTATGCCATCCAGGCCGGCCGCGAGGTCCGCGTCATCGTCAAGCCGGAGGAGATCGACGACATCACCTCCACACGGCTCGCGCGCGACATCTCGCAGAAGATCCAGGAGTCGCTTCAGTACCCCGGGCAGATCAAGGTCACCGTCATCCGCGAGACGCGCGCGGTGGACTACGCGAAATAAGGGTCCTCTTCGTCGGTGACGTCGTCGGGCGCCCCGGCCGCGAGGCCGTCGCCCGACTACTCCCCAGCCTGCGCGCCGAGCTGCGCGTGGATCTCGCGATCGTCAACGGCGAGAACGCGGCGGGCGGCGCCGGTCTCACGGGAGAGATCGCCCGTGAGCTGAACGCCGCCGGTGCGGACGTGGTCACGAACGGCAACCACGTCTGGGACCAGCGCTCCTTCGCTCAGGAGATCGAGGCCCTCGACTTCGCCATCCGTCCGCTGAACCTCCCGCCGGGGAATCCGGGTCGCGGTTGGACCATCGCCAAGGGCGCGCTGGTCGTCAACGGGATCGGGCGCGTCTTCATGGCGAGCTATGACGATCCTTTCCGCGCAATGGACGCACTTCTCGACGAGCTCGGGACCGATGCCCCGCGCGTTCGCATCCTCGACTGGCACGCCGAGGCGACTAGCGAGAAGGTCGCGATGGGCTGGCATCTGGACGGGCGCTTCTCCGCGGTGGTCGGGAGCCACACGCACATCCCGACCGCGGATGCGAGGGTCCTCCCGGGCGGGACCGCCTTCGTCGCCGACACCGGCATGGTCGGCCCGCGCGACTCCGTGCTCGGCGTCCGGACCGACATCGTCCTGGACCGCTTCCGCACCGGGATGCCGAAGCGCTTCGAGGTCGCGGATGGGCCGGTGATCTTCAACAGCGTCCTCATCGACGTCGATGAGTCGACCGGCCGTGCCCGCTCCATCGACCGGGTTGACCGCACGCTGGAGTGATCGAGACCGGGCATCCCATCGACCTCCATACGCACTCGCTGCGCTCGGACGGCGCGTTCGAGCCGGCGGAAGTGGTGCGGATGGCCGCGGCCCGCGGTGTCCGTACTCTGGCCCTCTCCGACCACGACACGCTCGACGGCGTCGCCGAGGCCGTCGCGGCGGGGGAGCCGCTCGGCGTTCGGATCATCCCGGCCACGGAGCTCAACACCGAGTCCGAGTGGGGCGACGTTCACATCCTCGGGTACTTCCTCGATCCCGCAGACGCGAAGCTGGAGGCGCGCCTGCGGTGGCTCCGCGAGAACCGGGGCAGGCGCATCGAGCTCATGGTCGAGCGCCTCAACGAGCTCGGCCACGCGGTATCACTGGAGCGCGTTCAGGAGATCGCCCAGGGCGGCGCGCTCGGCCGACCGCACCTGGCGCAGGCGCTGTTCGAGGCCGGGCACGTCGCCTCGTACGACGACGCGTTCGTGACCCTCATCTCCAAGGACTCTCCGGCCTACGTCTCGCGCGTGGGCCTCACGCCACTCGAGGCGGTGGAGCTCGTGCGCGCGCACGGCGGCGTCCCGTCCCTCGCGCATCCGCGGACGGCCATCGACCTCGAGGCTCGGCTTCCGCTGCTGGTCCAGGCCGGGCTCTGCGGGATCGAGTGCTACTACGTATCGAAGGACCCGGGCGTCCATCACGGATCCGCGGAGACCGCGCACTTCCTCGCGCTCGCGGAGCAGTACGCGCTGGTGCCGACCGGCGGGAGCGACTTCCACGGACGCGGCGAGCACGGTGCTCCCCTTGGTGGTGCGCCTGTGCCACCGGGCACGATCTCCGCTCTCGAGGCGCGACGCTGAGCACATACCATGACGCTCCGTTGGAAGGGGCTCGCTAGGTGGCAGGGGCGCTGCGTCCAGCCGTCCTGTTCATCTTCCTCGCGTCGGTGCTGTTCCTCGTCGACGGCTACCTCGATGGGGTCTATCCCGGGGGCCCTCATGGCTCCATCGACGCCTACTCCGGCCTCGGCTGGACCTCCTACGTGTTCGCGATCGCGAACGCGTTCGTCGCCATCGCGATCGCGCGCGGCAGCGAGCGGATGCTCGCGCTGCGTATCGGCCTCGCCGCCTTCTTCATCTTCGAGCGTCCGGTCAGCGCGATCGCGCTCGGCGTGAAGCCGATCGAGTCGATCGCCGTCCACCTGCTCACCGCGCTGATCGAGGCGATCATCCTGGCCAGCACGATGCGCGTGTGGCGGCTCGGACACAGCTTCTCCGAGAGCGACATGGCGCTCCTCACGCTCCCGGCCGCGCCGGCGACGGCGATGGCCGGCGCGGGCAGGCCCGCACTCTCGGCGGCGGTCGATGTGCTCCCCGACCCGCAGAGGCGCGGACCCAGCTTCAAGCTCCCGCGCTTCGGACGCCGCAAGGTCGCTGTCGCGCCGCCCGAGGTCGCGGTCGATCAGCCGGCACCCGAGGCCGCACCAAAGGTCCGCGAGCCCATGGCCACACGCGTCCGGACGATCTCGCGAGGCATGGTGTGGACTCTCGGCCTTCTGTCGCTGATCCTGGCCGGCACCCTGGTGGCCGATGGAGCCGCGGCCGGCATCGTTCCGGGTGTCACCGTCGACCTGGCGTCGCCCGAGTGGCTCGTCTACGTCTTCGCCCTGGTCCTGCTGGTCGTCGCGTCGCGCGCGGTGCACGGCGGCCGGTTCGCGATCCGACTGCTGATGGTCGTCGGGCTCATCTACTTCCTGGAGCGCGCCTTCACCCCGTTCGCCCTCCGTATCGCGGATCCGGTCTCCCTGGGCCTCCACCTGCTCGGCGCGCTCGTTGCCCTGGCGCTGGCGCTGGCGAGTGCGGCCGCACTGCGCGCCAGCTCGCGCACGCTCCAGCCCCCGAGCCCGGCGTGACGGTCGCGGCGGTCCGCGACTCCGCTGAGCGCCTCGTGTCGCAGGTCGGCCAAGTAGTTGTCGGAAAGGCACGCGTGGTGGAGGAGATCTTCGCCGCGCTGCTCGTCGAAGGCCACGTGCTCCTCGATGACGTGCCTGGTGTGGGGAAGACCATGGTCGCTCGGGCTGTGGCGCGCTCGCTGGACCTGGAGTTCCGCCGGATCCAGTGCACGCCGGATCTGGTGCCGTCTGACATCACCGGCGTGTCCATATTCGATCAGCGGACGTCCCGCTTCGAGTACCGGCCCGGACCGGTCATGGCCAATGTGGTCCTGGTGGACGAGATCAACCGCGCGACGCCCCGGGCGCAGGCCGCCCTCCTCGAGTCCATGCAGGAGCGGCAGGTCACGGTCGACGAAGTGACCCACCCGCTACCGGAGCCCTTCTTCGTGATCGCGACACAGAACCCGATCGAGCTCGAGGGGACGTTCCCGCTGCCCGAAGCGCAGCTCGACCGCTTCCTGCTGCAGCTCGACCTCGGCTACCCGACCTCGGACGAGGAGGACGCGATCCTCCGGATGCATGGGCCGCAGCAGATCACGCCCGACACGCTCCAGCCGCTATTCGACCGTGAGCGCATCGGGGAGCTGCGGGCCGCCGTCCGGTCCGTCCGCATCGGGGACGCGGTGCGCCGGTACGTCGTCGACATCGTCCGCGCAACGCGATCGTCCGAGGGCGTCGAGCTGGGCGCCAGCCCGCGGGCCGCGCTCGCCCTGTTCCGCGCCACCCAGGCGCACGCCGCCATGCGCGGACGCGACTTCGCGCTGCCCGACGACGTCAAAGCCCAGGCCGCGCTCGTCCTTCGCCATCGCTTGTTCCTGGACGCGAACGCGCAGATGCGCGGACGCACGGCCGAGGCGGTGGTGAGCGAGATCCTCGCCCGAGTGCCGGTCCCGGCGGAGCGGTCCGCGGCGGGCTGAGCGTGCGCTTCCGCGGCCGTCTCGCGGACTTCCCGTGGATCGAGGTCCTCGTCGTCATCCTGCTCGCGGGGTTCACCCGGTCGCCGGCCCTCATCGCCATCAGCGCCGCGGGCCTCGTGGCCTGGGCCCTGGTCGAGATCACGGGGCGCCTGGCGCTCCGAGCCGTCGAGATCGAGGCGACCCTCGAGCCTCGGAGGCTTGTCGCGGGGGAGGACGCGGTCCTCACGGTCCGGGTGACGAATCGCAAGCCGCTGCCCGTGCCCTGGATGGATCTCACGGTCGAGCTGCCCGAGGGTATCGAGCCGCAGCCTCGCGAGCTCGGTGTCCGGGCGACAACGGTGAGCGCGGGTTTTGCGCCGCACGGCCGCGAGCGCGTGACGCTGCGCTTCCAGCTCCGCGCTGTGCAGCGCGGTGCCTATGTCGTCGGCCCGATCCGCCTTCGCGCGGGTGACTGGCTCGGCTTCGTCCAGGAGGAGCGGCTCGACCCGGTGGAGCTCGAGATAGTCGCGCACCCCGCGCCCGTCGGGGTCGTCGACCGCCATCGCCCGTCGCTGCGGCCGGTCGCGGAGTCGGCGACGCGGCGTGGCCTTGTCCCGGATCCGCTGCGGTTCCGCGGCGTGCGAGAGCACCGCGGCGGCGATCCGATGAAGGAGATCCACTGGAAGACGTCGGCGCGGGTCGGGAGCCTGCAGACCAAGCTGTACGAGCCGGCCACCAGCCTCGACGCGATCTTCCTGGTCAACGTCGCGTCGTACGACCAGTACTGGATCCAGGTCGATCCCGACGGGGCGGAGCTGGTCATCGCGGCGACCGCGGAGCTGGTCCGCCTTGCGGCGGACGCCGGCCGGCAGGTGGGTCTCGTCACCAACGGTCTCGACAACCTGACTCACGAGCGGCCCAGGTCGGCGCTCGCCCGGGGACCCCGCGCGCTGACGCGCTCGCTCGACATCCTGGCGCGTCTCGGGCCGTACGCGAGCGCGGCGCCCGAGACCGTCTTCCTCCGGGAGCGCGGACGCATCTCCTCCGGGGCGACGCTCGTGGCGGTGACGCCAAATCTAAAGCCTCGCCTCGCCGGCGCGCTCGTCGTGCTGCGCAGATCGGGGCACCGCGTGCTGGCGCTCACCAAGGACGCCCCCGAGGCGGGCGTGCTCGCGCACCTCCGGGCGGCCGACGTCAGCACCGTGGTGCTGGACACGGCGATCAGCGGCGAGCAGAGGTGGCGACGTGCAGGCTGATCCGGCACCGGCCCGCGCGCGCGGCATGGCGGGCCGGACGCTTGTCCTGATCGTCGCCGCGAGATCGCTCTGCGAAGCTGTGACGTTCTCCATCTTCGGCGCGTTCGTGCACGCCGCGACGGTCGGCCGCGATCCCATCGACATCTGGCCCACGGCCATCGGCCTGTTCGGGATCACCCTCGTACTGTCCGCGATCCTGCGCGAGCGCGGCACCGTGCGGCAGAGCGCGACGCTGATGGTCGTCGTCCTCGCGGCTTTCGTTGCCTGGGGCCTGATGCAGCCGGTGCATTCCGCCGATCTGCTCGCGGTCATGACCCGGATCATCGGGTTCGCCATCGCCGGTGAGGTCTACCTCTGGCGCGTTCTGGGTATCGCGCGCGGGCTCCAGCGCTGGCGCGAGGTGCGGAACGGTGCGCTGCTGACCCTCGCGGCCATCGTCGTGGCGACACTCGTGCCCGGCCAGATCGACCGCGAGGGGCTCCCGGCGTTGGCCCTTGTGATCTCGGTCGCCGCCGCGGTCGCGCTCTCGCTGGCGCGATCGACGGAGGAGCTCGCGCTCTTCGCGAAGCACGTGCGTGGCGCTCCGGCCGGCGGCTCGGCGACGGGCACCGCGTTCGCCATCGGCCTCCTGGCGATCGGGGTCGCTCTGGTGCTGCCGTCGGCCCAGCGGTTCCTCGGGGACGTCGCGCGGGTGATCGGGCCGCCGCTCGGCGATCTCGTGTTCCTGATACTGCTTCCGCTCGGGTACGTGGCCGCGTACCTCGTGTACTTCGTGCTCTGGCTGAGGGACACGTTCGGACTCGGGAGAGGGACCGAACCGGACCTGCCCCCGCCGCCTGGCACCGGCGACGAGCTCCAGAGGCTTCGCGAGGTCGAGGAGATACGCCCGTACGTGTTCGGCGCGGTAGAGATCTTCATCGCCATCATCGCCGCGGGCTTCGCGATCGCTTTGATCGCCAGGCTGGTGCAGGAGCATCGATCCGCACTTCCCGACGGGGTCTCGCTGGAGCGGGAAGCAGCTGAGGGGATCAGTCTCCGCGCCATGTTCGGCACGCTCCTTCCGAGGCGCGCCCAGCAGCGGCGCGGACCGTCAGAGGACGGGACACGCGCCGGCACGATCCGGCGGCTCTACTGGCGGCTCCTCGAGCTCGCCGAGCGCGCAGGTCCCGGGTGGCGTGAGCCGGCCGAGACGCCGGCCGAGCACTCCGGCCGCCTTGGCGCGGCGGGGGAGAGGTGGCTCGCGGCCGCTCCTCTGGTGCGGGCTTTCGAAGAGGTCCGCTACGGCGAGGTCGAACCTGAGGAGGGCACCGTCGTGGCGGCGCGCGAGGCCCTCCGGCGCGTCGAGGGGACCGCCTGAGCGTCATCGCGATCGTCGGACCGACGGCGTCCGGCAAGAGCGCCCTAGCGCTACGCGTCGCCCAGACGTACGGCGGCGAGATCGTCTCGGCGGACTCGCGTCAGGTCTATCGCGGGATGGACATCGGGACCGCGAAGCCGAGGGTGCCGGAGCGTGAGCTCGTGCGGCACCACATGATCGACGTTGCCGATCCCAGCGAACGCTATGACGTGTCGCGGTACCAGCGTGAGGCTCGCGCGGTGCTTGCCGACCTGGCGCGACGTGGTCTTCACGCGATCGTCGTGGGCGGTACTGGCCTCTACGTACGCGCCCTCCTCGATGGGCTGGATCTCGCCGCGCTGCCGCGAGACCACGCGGTGCGCGGGCGGCTGGAGGACGAGGCGCGGCGCGACGGCGGCGAAAGGATGCACGGGCGCCTGGCGAAGCTCGATCCGGAGGCTGCCCGATCGGTGGACGCGCGCAACGTCCGGCGCGTGATCCGCTACCTGGAGATCGCGACGATCGCCGGCAGCGTCAGCCGGCTCTGGCGTTCCGGGGAGCGGGTCCCGGCGCGCAAGATCGGCCTGCAACCGCCGCCTGAGCTGCTGGCCTCTCGCATCGAAGGCCGTGTACGCGAGATGGTCGAGCGCGGGGTGCTCAAGGAGACGGCGCGGCTGCTCGACGCTGGCGTCGACCCAGCGCTACCGAGCATGTCCGGCCACGGGTACCCGCACTGGGCCGCCCATCTTCGCGGCGAGATCGACCTGGGAGCCGCCATCGCGCTGTGCGTCCGGGACACCAAGGCCTACTCAAAGCGCCAGATGACGTGGTTCCGGAAGGACGCCGACATCCGGTGGTGCGATCCCGCCAGCGAGGACGCGCTTGCCCTGGCCATCCCCGCCTGAGTGCCTGCCGGACCCCCGTATACCGCTCCTTAACCCCTCCGGGCGCCCCTACACTTGCGCCGGCTGGCGGGCAGTAGCCACAGCAAGGGTCCGTTCAGCCGCGGTCCATCACTCGCAGTTTGGAAGGGGGATCCATAGGTGCGACAGATCTACGCGCTGATCGCGACGCTCGT
>CAZTAI010000039.1:7789-10988 GCA_964611555.1 uncultured Chloroflexota bacterium
GCTGACGTCGAGTCGGGCATCCCGGAGAACGGCTACCCCTTCGATGGTGACGTCGGTGGGACGCCGTTCACGCACCCGCAGTACGACCCCAACGCGTTCTTCCTGCACGACCTCGGCGTCGTTGTGCTCGACAGGGCGGTGAAGATGAAGAAATACGGCAAGCTCCCGGCACTCGGCCAGAACGCCGCTTACCGGGACGCGAACCCGGGCTCGTCGGCGGTCTACACCGCCGTGGGCTACGGGCTCCAGGAGAGCTTCCCGGACGCCGCTTCGTGGAAGACCGTGGCGGAGCGCGTCCGCATGGTCGCGAACCCCCACCTCATTCAGATCGATGGCGGACTCGTCGGTGACTTCTCGCTACTGCTCTCGAACAACGCGCACAGCGGCGGCACCTGCTTCGGTGACTCCGGCGGGCCGAACTTCATAGGCTCCTCGAACGTCATCGGCGGCGTCACGTCCTTCGGGCTGAACGGCAACTGCGCCGGCACCGGAGGCGTGTACCGCGTCGACCAGCCGGACGATCTCAACTGGCTCAAGACCTTCGGCTTCAACTAGCGAACGCCGCACCCGACAGGACTCGAGGAGGCCGGACCCGTCGGGGTCCGGCCTCCCTCTTTGTCACGCGTATCGTCGAGAGCGATGACCTTCAAAACGGCGGCGCCCGCAGAGCGTGCGTATCTCGTCGCGCTGGAGATGCAGGGCGCGCGTCTCGAGGCCGACGACTCCCTCGAAGAGCTGGCCACGCTCGTCGAGGCGGCGGGCGGCAAGGTCGTGGGCCGCACGCTCCAGCGGCGCGGCAAGCCCGACCCCAGCACTTACGTGGGCAAGGGCAAGGCCGCGACCCTCGCGGTCGAGGCGAAGCGGCTCGCTGTGGAGCTCGTGGTCTGCGACGACGAGCTGACGCCACGGCAGCAGCGGGGCCTCGAGGAGCTGCTGAGCGTTCGCGTCGCCGATCGCTCCGCGGTCATCCTCGACATCTTCGCGAGGCACGCGCAGAGCAAGGAGGGCCGCCTGCAGGTCGAGGTGGCGCAGCTCGAGTACATGCGGCCGCGCCTGCGAGGGATGTGGACGCATCTCGAGCGTCTCGGCGGCGGCGTCGGTACCCGAGGTCCGGGTGAGACGCAGCTGGAAAGCGACCGCCGTGTGGTGGACAAACGGCTGGCGGACCTGAAGGCGCGCCTCGCCTCGGTAGGCGAGCAGCGCGGGCGCAGCCGGCACTCCCGGTCGAAGGAGGGCCTCTTCCTGGCCACGCTGGTCGGCTACACCAACGCCGGGAAGTCCACGCTGATGAACGCGCTGAGTGGCGCGGACGTCCTGGTCGCCGATCAGCCCTTCGCCACGCTCGACCCGACGACGCGCCGCACCACGCTGCCCAATGGAACGGTCATGCTGCTGTCGGACACGGTGGGGTTCGTGAACAAGCTCCCCCCGGCGCTGGTGAACGCGTTCCACGCCACGCTCGAAGAGCTCGGAGACGCGGACCTCCTGGTGCACGTCGTCGACGTTGCCCACCCGAACCTGCACGAGCGCATGAGGGTCGTCGACGAGACCCTCACCAGCCTGGGGCTCGCGGAGAAGCGCGTCCTGATCGTGCTCAACAAGGCCGACGCCTTGAGCGGTCCTGAGGGCGAGGCCCTACGCGAGGCGCTCTCGGCGGAGCTGCCGCACGCGGTGTTCGTGTCGGCGCTGAACGGGAGTGGCGTTGACGAGGTGCGCGCGAAGCTCGCCGCCGAGGCGGCGCGCGGATGGCGCACGGTCACGGTCCGCCTGCCATACAGCGCCGCCGCGATCCTCCACCGCATCCGCGAGCACGGATCGCTTCGCTCGGCCGAGTACGTCGAAGCGGGCATCGACGTCGAGGCCGAGGTGCCACCGGCGTTCGCCGCCGAGATCGAGCGGGCCGCGGCCGCGAGGATCTGACCCCGGATCGGCACCGCTAGGTCCTAGCAGGCGAGCGGGCGCTACCCATACTGACCTTCCGGATGCGACCGACCGTGGTATCGCTGATCCTCGCGCTCCTCGTGTCCCTCCTTGCCATTGGGCGCCCCGCGCAGGCCGCTCCGTGCGGGGTGGCGGGGACGCCGACGACGACGGTCTACCTGCCGAACATCACGAAGACGCTCGGCGGGCCGACCGGGTGGGTGACGCCGTTCATCGTGCAGAACGTCGGCACCGTGGCGACGACCCTCGAGGTCTCGTTCTACCGGTTCAGCGACGGCGCCCTCGTGGTGTGTCGCAGCGTGCCGGGGCTCCTCCCGGGCACTTCGTTCGCGGACATCCCCAACAGCGACGCCGACCTGCCCGACAACACCCAGTTCTCCGTGGTCGTTCGCTCCTTCGGCGCGGACGTAGTGGCGGTCGTGAACGAGCACCAGGGCGAGGCCGCGCGGGCCGAGTCGCTCTCCTATGTCGGGCTGACGAGCGGCGCGGTGAGGGTCGGCCTGCCGTGGGTGGCGAAGTTCGACGGCGGCTGGCTCACAACGTTCATCGTTCAGAACCTCGGCGCACAGACGGCAACGGTCAGCACAGCCCTCGTGAGCGAGGATGGGACGAAGACCGCGAGCCTGACACGGACGATCCTGCCCGGCCGCTCCGCCGCGGTGAATCCGGCGAACGAGCCAGGGCTCGAGAACGGCGTCTCCTACGCCGCGGTCTTCACCGCCGACCAGCCCATCGGCGTGGTCGCGAACGCGCACAACGATGCGCCGACGGTCGCGCAGCCGATGGCGTTCTCCTACAACGGCCTCGCTTCGGTCGCCGGCGACGTGTACCTGCCGTGGGCCGGACGGAACGTCGATGGCGGACGCTACAGCACCGTGGTCATCCAGAACCTCGGGACCAGCGACGCATCGCCGACGCTGACGTACCGCCGTATCGGCGGAACCGAGCAGGTCGTCGTCTTGCCGGGCTCGATCCGCCCGGGACGTGTCGTCGAGCACGTGCTCCCGGTGGCGAGCGGGTCGTGTCCGACGGGTGGGACATCGACGTGTCCGCGGGAGGGGGAGCACTCGCTCGTCGTGAGCGGCGGCTCGTTCGCCGTGCTCGGGTACGCCATCGGCGCGGCGAGCGCGCTAGGCCTCGTCGGAGGCGGATCATCGCCCGCCCGCGCGTACCTCCCGAACGTCACGCGCGCTCTTGGCGGGCCGTCCGGCTGGACCACGCCCATCGTGCTGCAGTCGGCCGGCGCCACGAGCGCGAT
>CAZTAI010000040.1:0-10877 GCA_964611555.1 uncultured Chloroflexota bacterium
GCCGCGCTGCTGGCTGGCCGGGCGGGGGTCCGGCCCGGCGAGCGGGTCGTGGCACTGGTCAGCGGAGGCAACATCGACGCCTCGCGTCTCGCGCAGATCCTGGCCGGCTGATGGCGACCCTCTTCGCGGACGGGGCCGCCCGCGGGAATCCGGGGCCAGCCGGGGCCGGGGCGGTGCTGTTCGGCGACCGCGGCGAAGTGCTGGCCGAGCTTCACAAGCCGCTCGGGCGCGCGACCAACAACGTCGCCGAGTACGAGGCGCTGATCCTGGGCCTCGAGGAGGCCAAGCGACGCGGCATCGAGCGGCTGGACGTGCGCATGGACTCGCTGCTGGTCGTGCGCCAGATGCAGGGGCTCTGGAAGATCAAGCACCCGGGCCTCCGGCCCCTGGCGCTGCGCGCGGGAGCGCTCCTGGGCGAGTTCCCCGTTCGCACGATCGAGCACATCCCGCGCGAGGAGAACTCGCACGCCGACCGCCTCGCGAACCTCGCGGTCGATCAGGGTCCGTTGTGAGCGGCGACGCCGCCGGGGAGGGTGGCCGCGATCCGATCGAGGGGTTGATCGGCAGAGCGCTCGGTGCCGAGGTGCGCGACGTCCTGCGGGAGCCGCTCGGGACGGATCGCGGCGTCGAGCGGGAGCGAGTGCGATTCGCATCCGGCGGGGCGGAGCGCACGCTGCTCTTCGAGCGGATGTCGCCGCGGCGCGCTCTCGAGGTGCAGCTCCTGCCGTTCCTCGCACGCAAGACCGATCGCGTACCGGTCGTTCACGCCCGCGGGATCCCGCCGCGCCACGTGGTGGCACCTCAGTGGATCCTTCTCGAGGACCTCGCCGATGCGCCTGGTGCGTGCGACGGCGACGTCCGCGAAGTACTGGACGTGAAGCTGTCGATCGAGAGCGCGGTCGCAAAGGATGTGCCGGCGCTGCGCGCTCTCGGAGTGCCGGAGCGGAGCCCCGAGGGGATCGCGTCCGAGATCGCGGAAGCGGCCGCTGGCCAGCCCGATGCCGCGGAGATAGCGGCGGAAGCGCGGGAGTCGGCACGGCGGATCGCGAAGCTCCCCATCGCGCTCGTCCATGGAGATCTGCGCTGCCGGAACGCGGTTGCGACCGGCCGTGGCGTGGTGATCCGAGGATGGGGGAGCGCTTACATCGGCTGCGCCCTGCTCGATGTGGTGAGGCTCGTGGCGGATGTGATCGAGCGCGGCGAGGCGGTGCTCGGGATCGGGCTCTCGCGCCTCTA
Source organism: uncultured Chloroflexota bacterium (assembly GCA_964611555.1). Classification (GTDB taxonomy): domain Bacteria; phylum Chloroflexota; class Limnocylindria; order P2-11E; family P2-11E; genus GWC2-70-10. The sequence continues at coordinate 1,237 of CAZTAI010000040.1, forward strand.
CGCCGAGAAGGTGGGGATCGTCCTCCCCACGGAAGTCCTGCGCGGCGCGGAGAAGCTGGATCGGCTGGCCCTTCGCTACCTAGATCGGTGACCACGCGGCGCTCGGATCAGTACACTGTCTCCGTCGAGTGGTCCGGACGGTCGCGTCGCCGAAAGGCGCCGAGGAAGGTCGGGGCTGCACAGGGCAGGGTGGCGGGTAACGCCCGTCCGCCGCGAGGCGAGGACTAGCGCCACAGTGACGATGCCGCCGCAAGGCGGAGTGAAACGCGGCAAGCTCCACCCGCAGCAAGATCGAATAGAGGGACCATGGCGTGGCCCGCGCCGTCCCTGGGTCGATCGCTAGAGGCGGAGGGTGACCTCCGACCCGTAGATGGATGACCGTCGCTCCTTCGGGAGGACAGGACCCCGCCTACAGGGCCACTCGGCTTTTTGCCTCTGTCGCCCTTCGGGCATTCCGCTACTCGTCGTCGGACCCATCCGAGCGCGGACCTTCTTCGTATTCCTTACAAAGCCACTATCCGTGCACGCTCAGAGGAGGAACCAATGAAGCTTCTTGCCCTGGCCACCGGCGCCGCGCTACTCGTCGCGGCCTGCGGTGGCGGAGCCCAGCCGGCGCCAACGACAGCCCCCACCGCCGCCCCGACCGCGGCCGCGACCAGCGCCGCTCCGGCAGCCGCGAACCAGGTGGTCTTCGTCGCCGACCTGAAGTCGGAGAACGAGGTCCCGCCCATCGCCAGCGATGAGAAGAGCGGGACCGGCAAGGCCACCGTGACCTTCGACCTGACCCGCAGCGCCGCGGGCGCGATCACCGCCGCAAAGGCCAAGTTCGACGTCGTCCTCTCGGGCTTCCCGACGACGGCTGCGATCACGCTCGGCCACATCCACAAGGCGGCCGCGGGTGCGAACGGCGGGGTCGTCGTTGGCTTCAAGACCGACGCGCCGAACCCCATCGCCCTCACCACCGGCGGCACGACGATCGCGAAGGCCGACATCACCGTCGACCCTGCGCTCATGCAGCAGATCATCGACGACCCGGCCGGCTACTACGTGAACATCCACTCCGCGATGCACGGCGGCGGTGTCGTCCGAGGACAGCTCACCAAGCAATAGCGCGCCTACACACGACCACCTGTGCCGAGAGGCCCCTCACGCCCGAGGGGCCTCTCTTACGGCGCTCACGCGCAATGCGTGACCTGCACGTCGTTCGTCACCGCACGGTCAGTGCAGATCAGGCGGCGGCGCGCCGCCGCGCGAAGCTCACGAGGCGTGTGCCGAAGAGGATCGCGGCGCCGGCCGTGGCCAGCACCAGGGCCACTCCGAGCAGCGGATCCGTACGGGGCGCGGGGGCCGGTGCGGCCTGGGCAGAGCCGCCGCTCTGCGCCGCGACGCCCGCGGGCTGCACGGAGACCCCGCCGAAAGGCTGTGCCGCGAACGGTCCCTGAGTCACTTCCCAGGTCCACTTGCCCTCGTACGGGAAGGTCACCTTGGCGACGTAGTGACCGGTCGCGCCTTCGCGCACGCCCTGGTACGCGAGGGTCTTGCCGCTCTCCAGTGAGGTGATGCGGATCTCGGTCGTGCCGCCGAACTCGTCCACGTTCACCGGGGTCACGCCGTGCTGCTTGATGGTGTAGCCGATCTGGTAGGTGTCGCCGGCGACGAACTCCCCAGGGAGCTCGTCGAGGGTCGTGGCCGCCCAGCCTCCCGCCAGCGCCGGGACCGCAGCGAGCAGCAGGAGCGCCGCCGTGAGGGTCAGGACGCGCATGGGCCACCTCCGCATTCGCGTATTCGGCCTCCATACAAGCCAGCCGAGCAGGTGGTTCCCGCGTGGCACGCCGTTTGCGCCTTCACTCGGGCAAAGGAGGTTCGAGATGCTTTGGACGATCCTCGCGGTCCTACTCATCCTCTGGCTTCTCGGCGTGGTCGCGCTCCCGACAGTCGGGTCGCTCATCCACGTGCTGCTCGTCATCGCCCTCATCGTCCTCGTCGTTCAGCTTCTGAGCGGACGCCGGACGGTCGTTTAGAACGGTCGGGGCCCGCCGGTAGCGGCGGGCCCCTCGCGGCACGCCGCGCCACGCGCCGGCCGCTGCAGCTACTGATGTGTATCGAACGAGCGTTGACGCGCCTGCATGCCCGACGTAAAGTGCGCACGCCCCAGAAGTGGGGACATCTGAAAGGAGCGGCCAGGTGAACGTGATGCTCGCGAACGGCACCTACACAAGCCCTCGGCGCAGCCTGCCCGCCTCCGGACAGGGATAGATCCGAGCTAGAGCTCGACGCAGAGATCCTCCGGACCGTGGGCAAGCAGCAGAGAAGGCCCACGGTCTTTTGTTTTCGCCGAATACGGCGGACCTGGGCCAGCCCTCTACACGACAGAAAGGGGCACGGCCATGCTGGCGACACAAGAAGCGGAACGGCATAGCCCGGAAGCGGATGGGATCCGCCGTACGGCGCTGCTCGCCCGCGGCGTCCGCAAGGTCTTCCGTGGCTCACGCTCGGGCAAGGACGTGCGAGCCGTCGACGACGTCTCGCTCGAGGTCCGGCGGGGCGAGATCTACGGCCTTCTGGGAGCCAACGGCAGCGGCAAGTCGACCCTGATCCGCATGTTCTCGACCCTTCTCGAGCCCGACGCCGGCTCCGTCCGGATCTTCGGCCTCGATATCAGGGAAGACGAGCTCGCGGTGAAGCGGCTGATCAACCGCGTCTCGGTCGAGGCGTCGTTCTTCAAGAAGCTCTCGGCCATGGAGAACCTCATCTACGCCGGACGCTTGTACGGGATCGGTGCGGCCGAGATCCGCGAGCGAGCAGGGACGATCCTCCGCCGCCTCGGCATCTCGGAGGGCCGGCTCGACGAACCGCTCGAGAAGCTCTCGCGCGGCATGCAGCAGAAGGTGGCGATCGCGCGCGCGCTCCTGACGACGCCGACGCTGCTGCTCCTCGATGAGCCCACGACGGGGCTCGACATACGCAGCAAGCGGGAGGTCCAGACCTTCGTGCGTGACCTTCGTGACGAGCACGACGCGACGATCCTCCTGACCACACACGACCTCGACGAGGCCGCGCGCCTGGCCGACCGCATCGGGATCATCCACGGCGGGAAGCTCGTGGCGGAAGGCACCGTCGATGAGCTGACGGCACGCGTAGGTGGCAAGGACCTCGAGGAGGTCTTCATGACCCTCACCGGCCGCCGGCTCGAAGAGGCAGACACGGAAGGGGAGGAGGCGGGCTCGAAGTGATGACCGAGCTCGCCTCCCAGCCCCGCTTGGCGTACGCGTTCGTCGAGCGGCAGGTGGCGCTCATGCGCCGTTACTGGCTGTGGGAGATCGTGTGGGTCGTCTACTCGATCACTACGTCGCTCGCGGTCGCCTACATCGCGCTGGCCGAGCCGATCATCAGCGGCGAGGCGGCCGACCCCGCGAAGACCGCACGGTTCGTCCTGTACCTCCTGGTGGGCACGATCGCCTGGCGGTTCCTTGGCATCGTCTTCGAGGACATCGCCGAGATCATCGCCTGGGAGCGCTGGGAAGGCACGATCGAGCAGACCTTCATGGCGCCCGTCCCGCGGGTCACTCACCTCGTGGGCATGGCCATCGGCACGGTCATCCGTGCGGCGGTGATCAGCGTCGCGGTCCTCTTCGCGGTCATGCTCTTCATCCCGGTCGATCTCTCGCACGCGAACGCCCTGAGCGCCGTCGCGCTCCTCGGCGTCGGGACGCTCGCCTTCATCGGCCTGGGCATCGCATCGGCGTGCTTCCCGCTCCTCTGGACCGAGAAGGGCTTGCAGATGTCGTACATCACCCAGGCGGTCGTTTTGCTCGTCTCCGGCGTCTACTACCCGACGAGCGTGCTGCCGGGCTGGCTTCAGGCCGTCTCGACGATCTCGCCCGCCACGTACGTGATCGAGGGCATGCGCCGCGCGCTCATGGACGGCCATGACGTCGTCACGCTGTGGCCGCTGATGTGGCCGGCTCTCCTCGCGGGCGCCGTCTCGATACCGCTGGGGCTGCGCCTCTTCGTCATGGCGGAGCGCTACGCGAAGCGCACGGGACGCCTCAAGCGGAGCGGCTGACCCTCACGACCGGATCGTCGGGCATCGCTATCGTTCGTCCATGCGAGCCGAGGTAGCGCCCCGCACGCAGATCCCGCCTTCCCCGCGCGAGCCGTCCGCCGAGACGCTGCACGGCCAGCGCATCGAGGACCCATTTCGCTGGCTCGAGGACGCGGCCGACCAACGGGTGGGCGAGTGGACGGACGCCCAGAACACCCGGACCCGAGCGGCGCTAGACGCTATTCCCGAGCGCGCCCGTTTCGCGGCCCGGCTGCGGGAGCTGCTGGCCGTCGGACTCCTGGAGACCCCGCGCCCCGTGGCCGGGAAGCTCTTCCACATCCGGCGAGCGGGTGCGCAGAAGCAGTCGGTGCTGTTCGTGCGCGACAGCTTGGACGGGGCGGACCGCCCGCTGATCGACCCGAACGCGCTCGACCGCGAGGGCCTCGTGACGATCGACTGGTGGTACGCCTCGCCCGACGCGCGCTACGTCGCGTACGGGCTGTCCCGCGGCGGGACAGAGATGTCCACGCTGCGCGTCCGCGAGGTCGATAGCGGGAAGGACCTCCCCGACGAGATCCCCCACACGCAGCGCGCCCGCGTGGCCTGGGTCCCGGGCGGCTTCTACTACACGGTCCACCCCGCGCCCGGCACCGTGCCGCCCGGCGACGAGCACTACCACCTCCGGGTGCGATACCACCAGCTCGGCGCAGACCCCACGCGCGACGAGCTGGTGTTCGGCGAGGGACAGCCCAAGGAGCGGCTCCTCGACGTGGCGACGTCGCCGAACGGTCGCTGGGTCCTGCTGCTGGCACTGGACGGCTGGGTCAGGAGCGACGTCTACCTGCTCGACCGCGAAGACCCCGACCGGCGCCTGCGGACGGTCATCGACGGCGAGGACGCCCTGACCTACGGCGAGCCCGGGGACGATCGGGTCTGGCTTCTGACCGACCTGGGAGCGCCGAACTGCAGGATCGTGAGCGCGGACCCACGCGAGCCGCACAAGTGGACGACGGTCGTGCCGGAGAGCGATCACGCCACCCTGGGCTTCCGTCTGACGCGCGACCGCATCGCGGTCCATACGCTGGAGCGCGCGACCGCGCGCCTCGCGCTCTGGACGAAGGATGGCAAGCGCGAACGCGCGATCGAGCTGCCGCAGCTCGGATCGATCGGCGGCACCGGCAACGACGTGGGGCTCGCCTCGGACGAGACCGGCGATCTGGTCACGTACACGTTCCAGTCGTTCGACACGCCACCGATCTCGTACGCCGTGGACGCACGTACCGGGGCGCAGCGAGAGCTGGTGCGTCTACCGAAGCCGGCGGGCATCCCGGAGATCGCCGTCGAGCAGACGCGATACCGCTCCCGCGACGGCACCGAGGTCACGATGTTCCTCGTCCACCGCAGGGACGTTCGGCCCACCGGAGCGGTCCCGACGCTGCTGACCGGCTACGGCGGCTTCAACATCTCGCGCACGCCCCTCTACGCCGCGGCCGCGATCCTCTGGGCGGAGCAGGGCGGCCTCTACGCGCTGCCGAACCTCCGCGGTGGAGGCGAGTACGGAGAGCCCTGGCACCGTGCCGGCATGCTCGAGCAGAAGCAGAACGTGTTCGACGACTTCCACGGGGCGGCCGAGCACCTGGTCGCGTCCGGGTGGACGAAGAGGGGGCGGCTCGGGATCCAGGGCGGGTCGAACGGCGGCCTCCTGGTCGGCGCCGCGCTGACGCAAAGGCCGGAGCTCTACGGCGCGGTCGTGTGCGCGGTCCCGCTGCTGGACATGCTGCGGTACCAGCACCTGCTCATCGCGCGCTTCTGGATCGCGGAGTACGGCTCCTCTGAGGACGCCGAGCAGCTCGAGTGGCTCCGGGCGTACTCGCCGTACCACAACGTCCGACCGGGTACGCGCTACCCGCCGGTCCTGTTCACGACCGCCGACGGCGACAGTCGCGTCGATCCCATGCACGCGCGGAAGATGACCGCGCTCATGCAAGACGAGACCGACGGTCTGGTGCTGCTCCGCGTGGACCGGGACGCCGGCCACGGCATCGGAAAGCCGCTGGACAAGCAGGTGGAGGATGTGGCCGACATGACCGCTTTCCTGGCGTGGCAGGTCTGGACGGGCCCGGCAGGAGGCTAGAGTTGGCTGAGCCGGTGAACATCCTCAAGATCCTCCGCGAGCGCGCGAAGGACTACGACTGCAGCGTCTGCGGGACGAATCACGCGCGCTCGGACATCCGCGTGGTCGGCAAGATCGACCGCTCTTACGTCGTGCGCGTCACCTGCTCCGAATGCAAGACCGCGTTCAAGCTCCTGGTGGTGCTCGAGGGCGCTGCCGACGAGCCCGCCGTAAGCCGCGTCAAGGAAGAGAAGGCGCGGCCCCGCCGCCACACGCCCCCGATGACCATCGACGATGTGCTGGACGCCCACGAGACGCTGCGTGCGCACACCGGTGACGTGAACGCGCTCTTCAAGCGCGCGCCGGCGCGACGGCTGGCTCGCCGGGCCTAGCTTCCTCCACATGGCGAAGCAGAACGCGGTCATCACGGGCTACGGCTTCTACGCCCCGCCGCGGGTGGTGACGAACTTCGACCTTCAGAGCATGGGCGTCGAAACGTCCGACGAGTGGATCAGCTCGCGCACCGGGATCAAGGAGCGGCGCTTCGCCGGCGAAGGCGAGACGACATCCACGATGTCCACGAAGGCCGCGCGGATCGCGCTCGAGCGCGCCAGGCTCCGGGCGCAGGACGTCGAGCTCATCATCGTCGGCACCTGCTCCCCGGACTACCAGTTCCCCGCGACCGCATGTCTCGTGCAGACGAAGCTGGGGGCCGAGCGCGCGGGCGCTTTCGACGTGGAAGCCGCCTGCACGTCGTTCGTCTCCGCGCTCGCGGTCGCCAACGGCATGATCCTCGCGGGGACCGTTCGCAACGCGGTGGTCATCGGTGCCGAGTGCCTCTCGCGCTTCCTGGACTTCAAAGACCGCACCACGTGCGTCCTGTTCGGCGACGGCGCGGGTGCCGTCGTGCTCGAGGCGTCGAACGCCTCCGTGGGCATCGAGTCGGTGGTGCTTCACTCGGATGGCTCGAAGGGCGACCTCCTGTGGGTGGAAGGAGGGGGCGCACGGGTCCCGGCGACGAAGGAGACCGTGGCGGCGGGCAAGCACTACATCCGCATGGAGGGCGGCGAGACCTTCAAGCTGGCCGTGAAGGCGATGGCCGATGCCTCCGAGGAGGCCATCGCCGAAGCCGGGGTCACCAAGGAGGACATCGACCTGATGATCCCGCACCAGGCGAACACGCGGATCATCGAGGCTGTCGTCAAGCGGCTGCACTTCCCGACGGAGAAGGTCTTCGTGAACATCCAGCGATACGGGAACACCTCCGCGGCGTCCATCCCCATCGCGATAGCCGAGGCCGCGGAGATGGGACGGCTCAGGAAGGGCGACCGCGTCCTCCTCGCGGCATTCGGTGGCGGCTTCACCTGGGGAGCGTCGGTGCTCGAGTGGTGGGGCGTGCCGATCCCGGATCGTCGCGAGAAGAGCATCGTCGACCGCGCAGCGCGCCAGCTCGAGGATCTCGTCGACAAGGTGGTCCCGGTCCGGACTAGGAGCTAGGCGCGCACCTGCAGGTGGTCGTCGTGCCAGCTGTTGTCATCGCGGACGAGCAGGTTCAGCGGGTTGGTGTCGACGACGAGATGGTCGCCCTCTTCGCGGATCCGGAAGAGATCGAGGCCGCGCGGAGCCGGACCTGAGGTCAGGAGCGCGGTCCGCTTCTCGTAGATGGACTGGTGGCACACGCAGTGGAACTGGTCCTCGCTCTTGTTGAACGGCACGGAGCAGCCGAGGTGCGTGCACTTGCGGTAGGCCGCCGCGATGCCGCCCGGTGGTCGGATCAGGAAGAACTTCGACTGGGCGAAGAGGATCGGCTCGTCGTTCGTGGCCGCGAACCGGGCCAGGATCTCGCTCTTCGGATCCTGGATCGTCACCTGGCCGCCGAGGCCAGTGATCCGCGTCACCCTGAAGAAGGGCGCGAATGCCAGGGCGAGCTCTGTCGCTGCGAGACCCGTGACTCCGAGGAACGCCATACGGAGCAGCTGACGGCGCTCGACGCGGCCCAGACCCACTTCGGCTCCGATCCGGATCATGGCGCGCCTCCCGTCGCTCGTACTACGGCCCTGTAGTAGCACATTGGCGGTCGGAAGGACACCGGTCGTGGGAGCGAGCGCAAGCGTGCGTCCCTGAAATTGCTCGGCCAGAGGCCTTGACAGCAGGCCTCAGCGGGGTAAAGTCCCGTCCGCGTGGTGAGTAGTGGGGGACGGTGGGGAACCGTCCCCTCGAAACGGAAGGGCTCTTGGAAAGGCACTTTGCCGGCGAGTTCGCCCACAGCGTGGACGAGAAGGGTCGGCTTGCGATCCCTGCCAAGTTCCGCGGCCGCTTCAAAGAAGGAGCGGTCGTGACGCGTTGGATAGGGGAGTGCCTGGCCGTTTTCCCAGTAGACGAGTGGGAGTCCATCAACACGGACATCCGCAAACGCCCGCGCACGGACCCGCTGCGGCAGCACTTCGTGCACTTCCTGGTCTCCGGGGCGCACGAGGCGGAGCTGGACGGCCAGGGCCGCGTGGTCATGCCGGCCCACCTGCGCGGTTTCGCGGGCCTGTCTGATGAAGCGGTCGTCGTCGGCGCGTCCAGCCACCTCGAGGTCTGGGAGCCCGGACGCTGGCGCGAGCGGCTCGCCCAGGTCGAGCCCTCCATCGGCGAGAAGCTCGCGGACCTTGGGATCTAGGGCCCATGAACCTGTCCTTCTCGAAGCGGTCGTCGCGCATGCCGACCCCCGGCCCGGTGGCAGGTACCTCGACGGGACGGTGGGCGCGGGTGGCCACGCCGCCGCCATCCTCGAGCGGAGCGCCCCGGACGGCCGGCTTCTCGGCCTCGACGTCGATCCTGCGGCCCTCGAGATCGCGCGACGGGAGCTGGCGCGTTTCGCCGACCGCTCCGTCCTCGTCCGCTCGAACTTCGCGCTTTGCGACGTGGTGGCGCGGGAGCACGGGCTCGCTCCTGTCGACGCGGTCGTCTTCGATCTCGGCCTCTCGTCGATACAGCTCGCCGACCCCGAGCGCGGCTTCAGCTTTCGCGCGGAGGGTCCCCTGGACATGAGAGCCGACCCGACCCTCCGTGAGACCGCGGCCGACATCGTGAACGGCCGGCCTGAGACCGAGCTCCGCCGCATGTTCGGTGAGCTCGGAGGCGAGAGCGAAGCGGGCCGCGTTGCCGCTGCCATCGCGCGGCGCCGCGGCACCCGCCCGTTCGAGACCGCCGGCGACCTCGCGCGCTTCGTCGCGGGCGTGAAGGCCAAGCGACGCCGCGGCATCGACCCGGCCACCAACGTGTTTCAGGCGCTTCGCATCGCCGTGAACGACGAGCTCGGGAACATCGAGCGGGGCCTCCGCGCCGCGCTCGGGATCCTCGCGCCGGGCGGACGACTCGTCGTCCTCTCGTTCCACTCGCTGGAGGACCGCGCCGTGAAGACCTTCATGGCGCGGGAGTCCCGCGACTGCATCTGTCCTCCCCACCTCCCCACCTGCGTCTGCGGGCATCGCGCGG
>CAZTAI010000041.1:0-10877 GCA_964611555.1 uncultured Chloroflexota bacterium
CGTGTTCACGCTCCTCTGGGCCACGCTCGTGTACGACCCGGTCGCGCACTGGGTCTGGGGCGGCGGATGGCTCGGGCAGCTCGGCGCGCTCGACTTCGCCGGCGGGACCGTGGTGCACGTCACCAGCGGGGTGTCGGCGCTCGTCGCGGCGCTCGTTCTCGGGCGGCGCCGGGGCTACGGATCCGAACCGCTCGAGCCGCACGACGCGACCATGACCGTGCTGGGCGCCTCGCTCCTCTGGTTCGGCTGGTTCGGCTTCAACGCCGGGAGCGCCATCAGCGCGGGCGGCCTCGCCGCTAACGCCTTCGTCGTGACCAACACCGCCGCCGCCATGGCCGCGCTCACCTGGATGACGGTGAGCTGGCTGCACAAGGGCGCGCCGAGCGTGCTCGGCGCCGCGGTAGGCGCCATTGCCGGACTCGTCGCCATCACGCCGGCGGCGGGCTTCGTCGACGTGCCCGCCTCCATCGTCATCGGCCTCGGCGCGGGGACCATCTGCTACGGAGCGATCCAGGTCACCAAGCGGCTGCGCGTCGACGACGCGCTCGACGTCTTCGGGGTCCACGGTGTCGGCGGTGCCTGGGGCGCCATCGCCACCGGTATCTTCGCCACCGCGACGGTCAACGAGGTCGCGGGGAACGGCCTCCTCTACGGGGACCCGGCGCAGCTCGGGATCCAGGTCATCGCCGTCGCGGCGGTCGCCGCGTACGCCGGCATCGTCACGTTCGGGATCCTGAAGGTGATCGACCTGTTCGTCGGCCTCCGGGTCGCCGAGCAGGAGGAGGTCCTTGGACTCGACGCCTCGCAGCACCGCGAGGCCGCGTACCAGAACTGAGCCAGAGGCGGCGGGGCCGGAATGCCGGCCTCGCCGCCACCGAACCGCAACCCGGAGGCCCCCACTCGCGCTACTGACCAGGCCCGGGGGCTGCTCCTAGCCTCGGCGTAGCGAAGAACAAAGGAGGCGAGATGCCACAGCTCGATGGCGTAGGGATCCTCGCGATCGTGTCGTTCGCCGGACTCGTCGTCGCCTGGCTCTTCGCACCGACCGCGACGGTCGAGACCGCCGAGCCGGAGACGCTACCCGTCGCGGCCTAGTTCCTAGCGCAGCCTTAGCCCGGCGCATCCGGCCTCGCAGGCGTAGGTGACCGTCCCACTAGCCACGTCCGCTACTCCCGTCCGTACCTTTGGGTCGTCGAAGCGACCCGTCGTGAAGGTCAGGTAGCGCCCGTCGCGGGTCGGCTCGGCATCAGTGACGCCGGTGAGTCCACTCACGACCTGACGCGCGTCGGACCCGGGTGCGGTCAGCCAGACGGAAGCCGTCGATCCCCGCGAGGGGTCGCGCTCCACCAGCGCGATCCAGCGACCGCGGACCGTGACCTCGAACGGGACGCGCAGCTCGGCGAGGACATCACCCAGCTTCGCACCGAGATGGCGCGCCTCCAGCTGCCAGAGCCCAGCCCGGATCACGCGTAAGAGGACGCGTCCGTCGGCTGCCCAGCCGACGTAGGCGATGCCGTCCGGCGCGCGTGCGGTACTGCCATCCGACAGGTCGACCAGCTCCAGCCCGAGCGACGATCGCGCCAGCGCGAACCGGCCGTCGGGAGAGACGGATTCCATGATCAGGTGAGTCGGCAGTGCGCGCTGATCAAGGAGCAACCCGCTCGCGTCGATCCGCACATACCACCAGCCGAGGGTCGTCTGTCGGGCCATCGTGAGCACGAGCTCGTTCTCGTTCACCCATACCGGCGGACCCGCGGGCGTGAGATCGAGCAGCTCACCCAGCGAGCGGAGCGCGCCGCTCTTGTCGCCGATGATGAGGCGTCTGCCTGACGTGAACGCGAAGCTGTCGCCGGAAGGCGACCATCGCCCGGGGAAGACCGGCGGATCGACCAGGCTCACGCCCTGACCCGGGAAAGACCCTGACCCGAAGAGAAGCAGCGGACTGAGGTCCTCGCCCGGGAGCGCGTTCGGGTCGAGCCGGAGGTAGTAGCCGTCCCAGTCGGCGGCGCCGAGCAGCGACGCTATCGAGCGCCGCGCGCCGTCGATCCCTTCGCGCGCCGGCGGATAGAAGGCCGCGACCGCGACGACGATGAGGACGACCACGAGCGCGGTCGCGATCTCGATCCAGCGTGACTGTCGCGGGCGGGACTCCGGCTCGCTCACGGCGGTAGTGTCGCCCGCCCATGCCGCGCACGATCACCGGGACCAGCGGGCCGGCAGCGTCCAGCCGCGGCCTAGCTGCGTCGGCGCGCTACGGGCCGAGTGGACCGCTGACGAACCAGGCGTTTCGTCCGCGACACGACGGAGGCGGCTCCTCGCCGATCAGTTGAGCGATGTCGTGCGCATCCATCCGTTCACCGCCTCCGACCGCCATCGACTCACCGAGCGCGCCCCTCCGGACGCCATCGGCGCCCCGGATCTCGAGCACGGCGCCTACGTACACGGGATGCCATCCGGGTGGCCAGATAGCGAGATAGGTCTCCTGGGTCTGTGCTGGCGCGAGCCACAGGCAACCGTCTGCCAGTACGAGCGACGCCTCCATCGCTGCGGCGGGGACCGGTTGCCATGGCTCCGTGCAATGGCGAGGGAAGAAGAAGCCATGGCGGTCCCCATCGTCATCGCCGCAATCGAGCGAGCGGGTCGGGCCTCTGACAACGAGGTGCGCCGTCGCGGGAAGCTCGATGCCGCGCCCGCGTGCGTACGCTTCGATCTCCTCACGCGAGTCGACCTCGATGTCGATCCGATTCTCCCGAACGTTGATCATGGCGGTGAAGGGTCCACCCGATAGGGTCGCCGCGAGCACGTCGATCTCTTCGCGAAGCCGGGAGAGGGTGTAGTTAGCCGGGCGAACCTGCACGAGGCCCGCCAGCGCGGTCCGTTCCACGTAGCGCGATAGCGTCCTCGCTCCATCGCGCGTGAAGCGTGCGACGACGCGGTACGCAGGAGTTTGCTCGATCCAGAGTCCCGCGAAGGTTGCCGCCTCGTACGCCTCGAGAGTTGCGTTGAGCTGCCCGATCTGAGGTTCCAGTTGAAGGCGCCGGATCGCCTCGGCTTGAGAGATCCCCGCCATCTCCGCGTACGCGCTCGAGTCCGGGAAGTTCGCGACATCGCTCGGGAGCGCTGGAGGAGGCGCACTCAGCGCGCCACCCGATGAGCCGAGGGCCGACCGTAACTGCAGGCCAGCGATCACCGCAATGAGAAGGACAGGCAGAAGTAGGACGCCGGCTCGGACAGAGACCATGCCCGTCTAACGGCGCTCTTTCGCAAAGGTTCCGGCTAGCCCAGGCGGTACCCCACCCCGCGAACGTTCACCGGCACCGGCGCGCCGGCGCCCTCGAGCTTCGTGCGGAGGCGCGCCAGATGCGCCTTCAGCCACTCCGGGTCCGGATCGCGCTCGTCCGGCCACGCCGCGCGCAGCAGCGTGCGGCGGTCCACCACCTCGCCCGCCCGCGTCGCGAGCGCGGCGAGCAGGCGGAACTCGGTCGGAGTCAGCGGCAGCGGCTTGCCCTTGACGCGGGCGCTGTGCGTCCGCGGATCGACCAGGAGACCTTCGATCTCGGCGGGAGCGGCCGCGCGCCGCGTGCCACCTCCACGCCGCAGCAGCGCACGCACCCGCGCGCGGAGCTCTTTCGGCGCGAACGGCTTCTCGAGGTAGTCGTCGGCTCCGGCGTCTAGCAGCTTGGCGCGCTCGTCGCTGCCCTTCTCGCCGGTGAGCATGAGGATCGGCGTGTCACCCGACGCACGGATCTGCCGGCACACCTCGTCGCCATCGACGCGCGGCAGGCGCCGATCGAGGACCACGAGGTCCGGCTGATCATCACGATGCCGGCGGATCGCCTGCTCTCCGTCGTAGGCGGTGGCCACGTCGTATCCCTCTTCACCGAGGAGCGCCGCGACCATGCCGACCATGGCGCGGTCGTCGTCAACGATGAGGATCGTCGTCACTGCTTGGCCAGAGGCACGCTGAACACGAACGCGGAGCCCTTCCCGTTGCCGGCCTCGTGCCAGAGCTTGCCGCCCTGCGCTTCGACGATCCTGCGGCACGCGTAGAGGCCGATCCCCGACCCGGGGATCCCGGCGGCGGCACCGTTCCCCCGAACGAAGGGGTGGAAGATGCGCTCGCGGTCCTCGGCGCTGACGCCGGGGCCCTCGTCCGCGACGCGCACGACTGCGCGGTCTCCGTCTTTCGCCACGCTGACCGCGATAGCGGTCCCCTCGGGCGCGTACTTCGTCGCGTTGTGCAGCAGACCGCCCAGGACCTCGGCGGTCTTGCGCCGATCGCCTCGCACCCAGATCGGCGTCGCTGCGCGGGGCGACCGCACACGGTGGCGGCGCAGGATCGGCATGAGCTCCTTGACCGTCGCCGTGGCGGTGCTGCGCACATCGAACCGGGAGCGCCGCATCGTGAGCTCGGGGCGGTCGTCGCGGACGCTCTCGAGGATGCGGTCGACCAGGCCGTCGAGGCGCTCGACCTGGGCGATCGCCTCGACCGTCTCCCGCTTCCGAGCTCCGGGGCGCTCTCCGATCAGGTCGAGATAGCCGCGGATCACCGAGAGAGGGGTGCGCAGGTCGTGCGTGACCACGGCCACGAACTCGGAGCGGGCACGCTCGAGCTCGCGCAGCGTCTGCGCGGTCTGGCGTTCGAGCGCGTACAGCGAGGCCTTGTCGATCGCGAGGGCCGCCTGGTTCGCGAGCGCTCCGACGAACGCGACCTCTTCGTCAAGGAACTCCTTGTAATCGGGGACCTGCAGGACGACCGCACCCAGTAGCCGATCCGCGGCGATGAGCGGCAGCGCCAGGTGGTCGAACGCAACGATCGGCCGTGCCTCGGCGAGCGCGCGCTGCACGGCCTGGAGGGCGGACTTGCCGAGCTCGCCGTTCCGCGCGCGGACGCTGGCCGGACCGCTCTCGTCGCGGAGCAGGATCGCGCCCGAGGCGCCGGCGTACACGCGCACCAGGCGGTCGACGACGAGCTGCAGGACCTCGTCGAGATCGAGCGTCGACGTGAGTACGTTCGAGACCTCGAAGAGGGCCGAGACCTCGCGGAGCTTGCGCTCGGACTCCCGCTGGAGGCGTGCCTTGTCGATGATCCCTCCGAGCTGGTCAGCGATCGTCTGTAGGAAGTCGATCTGCCCCTTCGAGAAGTCGCGCGGCTCGACCGTCTGGACGTTCATCACGCCGACGACCTCATCACGCATGACGAGCGGCACGGACAGCATCGACATGAACTGCGGCTGGTCTGCGCCGCGGACCCACTTGAACCGCGGCTCCTTCCGGACATCCCTGGTAGCGAACGGGACGCGTGCGTTCGCGACCCATCCCGTGATGCCCTCGCCGATCCGGAGGGTCGCGCGGCCGATGTTCCGCCGATCGAGGCCATTCGTTGCGGCCAGTCGCAGCAGGCCCTCGCGTTTCTCGAGCAGGTAGAGCGAGGCGACGTCCGTCCGCATCGCCACGGTCGTTCGATCGATGACGATCCGGAGCATCTCGTCCCAGTCACGGGTGGAGGCGGCCAGCTGGGTGATCTCGTGGAGGAACGAGAGCTCCTGGATCTTTCGATCCGTCTCGGGAGCGCTCACGTATCGATGATGTCACCTTGGCCCTCAGGGACGGTTGTTCCGGCGGATGCCGACCCTAGACTCGGAGCGTGGGCGTGGTGATCCGCACAGAAGGCCTGACCAAGCGCTTCGGTGATCTCGTGGCTGTTGATCGGCTCGACATCGAGGTGCGCGAGGGCGAGGTCTTCGGCTTCCTCGGTCCGAACGGCGCAGGCAAGACGACGACGCTGCGGCTCCTCTGCGCGCTCATCGCTCCCACAGCCGGGACCGCCGAGGTGGCGGGCCTGCGGCTCGGACACGACGACGCGCGGATCCGTGCCTCGGTCGGGATCCTCACCGAGCACCCCGGCATGTACGAGCGGCTCACGGCTCACGAGAACCTCGCGTTCTTCGCCACGCTGTACGGGCTCGACGCGGCTACCACCAGCTCGCAGGTGGAGCGGTATCTCCGTCTGATGGGCCTCTGGGATAGGCGCGACGAGGCGGTCGCGACGTTCTCGCGAGGGATGAAGCAGAAGATGGCCATCGCCCGCGCGGCGCTCCACGAGCCGCGCGTCCTGTTCCTCGACGAGCCGACCACAGGCCTCGACCCCGACGCCGCGCGCACGGTCCGCGAGTTCATCCTGGCGCTGCGCCGCGAAGGCCGGACGGTCTTCCTGTGCACGCACAACCTCGATGAGGCCGACCGCCTCTGCGACCGCATCGCGTTCTTCCGGAGCCGCGTCATCCGCATCGCGGTGCCGGACGAGCTCCGCGCCGAGCTCTACGGGCGGACGACCGAGATCCGCGTCGTGCCGTCACCGGACTCGACGCATCTCGAGCGCGTGCGCGCGACCGCCGGCGTGAGCGAGGCCTGGCTTGAGAACGGCTCGATCCTCGTGCGCAGCGCCGATCCGCTGCGCGTCAACCCGGCGCTGGTGCGCACGCTCGTGGACGGCGGCGCCGAGGTCGCGTTCGTCACGGAGCGCCGCGCGTCGCTCGAGGACGTGTACCTGCGCATCGTCGAAGAGAAGGTGCCCTCGTGACCGTGCTCGCCGGACGCGCATCGCGCGGAACGATCATCAGCGCCGTCTGCGGGCGCGAGTGGCGCGAAGCGCTCGGGAACAAGCTGCTGGTGGGCATGACGCTCGCGCCACCGCTGGTGATCCTCATCTCGGGGATCTTCGCCGTCGCGGCAGCGGCCATCTACCCCCCGAGCGAGAACGACCTACGCGCCATCTACGCCGCCGCGCCGGCGGTCGCCGGCCTCGACCCGAAGGAAGCGGTGCAGGGCCTCATCGCCCAGTACTTCCTCATCCTCTTCATGCTCATTCCCACGGTCGTTCCGCTGACGATCGCCATCTACTCGGTGATCGGCGAGAAGGCCTCACGGACCCTCGAGCCGCTGCTCGCGACCCCGGTCGGCGTCGGCGAGCTCCTGCTCGCCAAGAGCATCGCTTCGACGGTGCCGGCGGTCCTCGTGACCTGGATCGCCTACGGGATCTATCTCGCGTCGGTCCTCGTCGTGGGCAGCCAGGCGGCCGTCAGGGCGGTCACCGCCGAGCGCTGGATCCTGGCGATGATCGTGATGGTCCCGCTCCTGACCGCGCTCAGCGTGAACCTCGGGATACTCATCTCGACGCGCGTGAACGACGTACGCGTGGCGCAGCAGATCGGCGGGCTGGTGGTCGTGCCGGTCGTGGCACTCGGCATCTTCCAGGTCACGGGTCGCGTGATCCTCGACAACGGGTCGTTCGTGAACATGGCGCTGTTCCTGATCGCGCTCGATGTGGTCGTGTTCCTGGCGGCGCGGGTCGCGTTCCAGCGGGAGAACATCCTCAGCCGCTGGCGCTAGCGTCCCGCCCGATGGGCCGCGATGTCCTCACCCGCGAGCCGCCGCCGTTCGACGACCGCATCGCGTACGGCGACGACCCGAGCCAGTTCGGCCATCTACGCCTGCCGCCGGGCACGGGACCGCACCCGGTGGTGGTGTACGTGCATGGCGGCTGCTGGCTCACCGAATACGACCTGACCCACGCCTCGCATGCGTGTGCCGCGCTGACCGAGGCGGGCATCGCCAGCTGGAGCCTCGAGTACCGGCGCCTGGGAGACAGCGGCGGCGGCTGGCCGGCGACCTTCAACGATGTCGCCCGCGGCGCCGATCACCTGCGGAAGATCGCGCGAGCGAAGCCCCTCGACCTGACGCGCGTGGTCGCGGCAGGACACTCGGCCGGAGGCCACCTCGCGATGTGGCTGGCGGCGCGCTCGCGTATCCCGGCTGGTGATCCGACGCACACGCCGGACCCTCTTCCGCTGCGAGGCGTCGTGTCTATCGCCGGCGCGGTCGACCTGGCGCGGGCATCGCAGCTGAACGTCTGTCGCGGCGCGGTCGACTCGCTGATGGGTGGACCGCCGAGCTCCGTGCCGCAGCGGTACGCGAGCGGGTCCCCGTATGAGCTGCTCCCGCTCGGACTGGCGCAGGTGCTGGTGAACGGCGGCCGCGACACGGTCGTCCCTCTCGAGATCGCGGAGCGCTACACGGCGCGAGCCACGGAGCTCGGTGACGCCGTCGACCTGGTCCTCATCGATGACGCGGACCACTTCGATCTCATCGATCCTCTGGCGCCTGCGTTCGCTCGGGTTCGCCAGGCGGTGCTGGCGCTCCTCTAGTCCTCCGGCCGCGGCGGATAGGGCGTGCCTTCGCCGTAGTACCAGTCGGTCGGATCGATGTCGTTGCGCGTCTCCCCAGCCGTGACCGTGACCTCGATCAGCGTGTGGTCGGTGCAGGTCGCCCGCAGTCCACAGAGCACGTACCGCGAGTAAAGGCCCGGTTGGGTGTCGCGCCCCGGCGCCTCATCGATGTAAGCGACCACGTGGTAGGTGCCCGGCCGGACCTCGAGCGTCCAGCGCTTGCCTGGATCCGGCGGGGGCGTACCGGTGTCACCCACGCCCTGACCTGCGTAGCCGGGAGCGGCGACGCTGTACCAGTGCTCGGGGTCGTTCACGTCGATCGCGTAGACCTCGAGCGGCGGGCGGCCTCCTGCGGGGTAGCCGACCTCGCCGCCGATCATGGCGAAGCCCGCACGAGGACTCGCGCCCGGCGATGGCCGGGTCGTGGGTGGGGCCGGCGTGGCGCGGGTGCCGGCCGGGTTGTCGCACTCGGTCTCGCCGCCCGTCCCCGTTGCGCACACGAGACGGATGCGGTACGGGACGGTCATCTCGCCGCCCTCCGGCAGCTGGACGCCCGGCAGGTCGAGCGCGTACTCGCCGTCGCTGATCTGCGCCGTGGTGATACGCAGGACCACCGCGCGGCACGGCTGCACCGTGATCCGCTCGCTCACCGGGGTGAACGGACCCTCCGGCTGCCCCGCAGCGTAGCCGAGGATCGGGACGTCGCCGCTCGGCCCGACGAGGGTCGCCTCGAGGGGGATCGTCAGCGGACCCGGGGTGACGTCGGCGCCGGGACCGACGAAGAAGCGCACGTACCACTGCGCAGCTTCGGCATCGACGGTGACGCGATCGATCGAGGATCCGGAGTAGCGGCCCATCTTCGCGCCGCCGATGCCCGTCTGAACGGCCGTCTCGTCGATGCACGGGGTCGCGGTGGGCGCGGGCGTGGGACTGCCGGACGGGACGGGTGCAGGCGGCTCCGCCACACCGCCGCGGTCCGCGAGCAGCGTGGGCAAAGCGAGCGCGAGGAGCAACACGATCGCGGCGCCCGCCGCGAGGGCGAATGCGAACGGTGGCCGTGATGGCGCGCCGACGGTGACGCTGCGAACGCGGCGCGCTCGCGCGTCGGCAGCGAAGAGGTCTTCCAGGCGCCGATCGAGCTCGCTCATGCGTCTTCCCCCATCTCGGATCGCAGCCTCCTCAGCGCCGCGCTGAGCCGCGACTTCGCGGTCCCCTCCGGAACGTCGAGCTCCTCAGCGCACTCGGCGATCGAGAGCCCGCGCCAGTAGTGCAGGACGAGGAGTGCGCGGTCGCGGCGCGGCAGGCGCCCGACGGCCTGGCGAAGGTCGATGTCCTCCGGCCGAAGCGTCTGCGGCGCCGCGACCTCAACGGAGTCGATGGAACAGCGGGGCCGCCGCCGTAGCCAGCGGCGCTCGTCCAAGAACCGATGGACCAGGATCCGCCGCGCCCACGCCGTGACCGCTTCCGGCCGCTTCAGCTGGCCGATGCGCTCGTACACGCGGCTCAGGCCGTCGCCCAGCAGCGAGTCCGCCTCGCCCGAACCGCCCGCGAGGGCGGATGCCAGCGGCATGAGGTGGTCGGCGAGCGAACGGATCAGCGAGTCCATCGCGGCCGTGTCGCCTCGCTGCGCGGCGCGGGTGAGGGCGGCTTCATCGGCGTAGCTCGCCGTCACAGTCGCCAGCGCGCCGGTCTCCTGGCTGTCACGCCGCATAGACGCCTTGCCCATCTCTTCTGTTCGACCCTGCTCGGCAAGGGGGATGCCGAGCGAGCCAGGCGTTACCGGCGGAACGCCTCCGCGACCGCGGCGGTGCCCAACGAGACCATCTCGTGGTAGCCGGACATCGTGTCGTCCTCGAAGCCCAGCAGGTGCAGCGCGCCGTGCGCGGCGAGGAAGGCGACCTCGCGCTCGCGTGAATGCCGGCGCCGCTTCGCCTGTCGCGCGGCCTGAGCAGCGCTGATGACGATGTCGCCGAGCTCGAGCGTTCCGTCGGGCTCGCGCCGGAGGGCCGTGACCGCGGCAGCGCCTTTCGCACGTCGCGGCAGCTGCTGGCCGAAGGAGAGGACGTCGGTCGTCCGGTCCTTGCGACGGTGGGTGCGGTTCAGCTCGCGCATGGCCGCGTCGTCGACGAATGCGAGGGCGACCTCGACATCGCGCGGCAGCGCATAGGGACGGAGCGCCGCGCGGACGGCCTTGCGGACGCGGCGCAGGTCCACCGGTGGATCGCCGCTTACAGAGATGCGCACGCGGGACTAGGAGGCTGCGGGTGGGCGGAGGCTGTCGATGCGCGCGATGCGGTCCTCGGGATACGGGATCCGCTCGTGGTACACGCCGAGGAGCAGCTCGCAGAACGCGTCCTTGATGCGATGGATGTCGCGGAGCGTCAGGTCGCACTCGTCCAGCTGTCCGTCGGCGACGCGGTCGTCGACGATCTTGTCGACCATCACGCGGATCGTCTCGGCGTTCTTCTCCTCGAGCGATCGGACCGATGCCTCGACCCCGTCGGCGAGCATCACGATCCCGGCCTCGCGCGTGTGCGGCTTCGGGCCGGGATGTCTGAACGACCGCTCGTCCACGCTCTGCCCGCGATCCTTGGCCGTCTGCCAGAAGTACCGGACCAGGAGGGTCCCGTGGTGCTGCGGGATCATGTC
>CAZTAI010000042.1:0-10723 GCA_964611555.1 uncultured Chloroflexota bacterium
TCAGCTCCGCGGTCGCGGCGCCCGCGTCCGCTCCGACCGTGGCCGAGGCCGGCTGCGCGGCGGTCGGACCGCCACGCGAGAACGGCGATGCCGGACCGCCACCCAGGTCGCTGCCGCTCTGCGCCACCGCGGCGACGAGGAACACCATCAGGAACGCGCCGCTCGTGACGGCCGATAGCGAGCGCATCGGGCGCAGCCAGTTCCACGTCGGAGTGAGGCTGGGGACGAGCGAGCGCGAGGGCTTGGCGGCCGGCAGGGCGGCCATGAGGGTGGCCGCCGCCCGGAGGTCGGCCAACTGGGCCGAGCAGCGCCCGCACCCCTCGAGGTGCGCGCTCACCCGGGCCTGCTCGACGGGAGCAAGCTCCTCGTCGAGGTAGGCGGACAGGTCGGTGGACACGTGCATCTCGTTCACTGCTTGTTGAACGCCTCCAGGCAGCCTGAGGTTCCCCACATCATCCGGCCGAGCTCCGCCAGCCCCGGCTGACCAGGGCGTTACGTACGCCCACGCGTGCCCGGTGGATGCGCGACTTCACGGTACCGATCTCGGACGCTGTGATGTGCGCGATCTCCTCGTATGAGAACCCTTCGATGTCCCGCAGCATCAGCGCGGCGCCCTGCTCCGCGGGGAGCCCGCGGAGCGCCTCCTCGACCACCGCCAGCGCCTCGCCCTGGCTCGCGATCTCGGCCGGATCGGGCGTCGTCGCCACCGGCTCGGCCCATTCGACCTCGGCGTCCTCCGGAGGCTCCAGCGGTAGCTCGCCACGACGGCGCCTGGCGCGCACGACGTCGATCGCGCGGTTCGTCGCGATCCGGAACACCCATGCCCGGAACGAGCCGCCCTCGAACGAGGCGATCGAGCGCCACGCGGAGATGAGCGCGTCCTGCACGACATCCTCGGCATCGGCGTTGCGCAGGATCCGGAACACGTGGCGGTAGAGCGGGGCCTCTACCCCGCGGGCAAGGTCCTCGAACGCTCGCGCCTCCCCACGGCGGGCGCGGTCGACGAGGTCGGCGTTGGTCGCGCTGTCGTGTTGCACTATCGCCACGCATGATGCCCCGATACGCGAAGCTCGCGGAGCTCGCCGCCGGCACGGCCCTCGCCGTGGGTGAGGCGATCGACCTAAAGGCCATCAATATCGTCGACCGGAAAGGCGGGAAGGCAAACTTCGCCACCGCCGCTGACCATGCTGCACAGGCCGCGATCATCGCGCGTCTTCGCGACCACGACCCCTCCATCCCGGTCCTCGCCGAAGAGGGACCCGCCCGCAGGGGACGCATGCCGGAGCGGCTCTGGGTGGTCGACCCGATCGACGGCACGCTCAATTTCAGCCGCGCGATCCCCTTCTATTGCGTCTCGATCGGCTATGTCGAGGAGGGCCGCGCCCGTGCGGGCGCGATCTACTCACCTCGGACCAACGAGATCTTCATGGCGTACGAGGGCGGCGGCGCGCGCCTGAACGGCCTGGCGATCGGCGTGTCGAAGGTCCGCCGGACCGGGCAGGCCTTCGCCGTCACGACGCCGTCGCGCTTCGCCCTCCTGAACAAGCACTGCGCCCGCATCCGGAGCCTCGGGTCCGCCGCCCTGGAGATCGCGTACGTCGCCGCGGGGCGGTTCGATCTATTCGTTCACGGATCCCTAGGTCCGTGGGACATAGCTGCAGGTGGGGTCATCGCGCGCGAGGCCGGCGCCTCGGTCGTGTCGCTCGTCACCGGCGAGGACGCCGCGTGGGACGAGCGCCAGGTGATCGTCGGGCCGCCCGCACTCGTCCGGGACGCGCTGCGGACCATGCCGGATCTCGTCCGCCCGGCCGTGCCTGTGAAGCGAGCACGAGCGTCGTGACTCCGCCGGTCGTCGCCATGATCAGCGACTTCGGACTGCGCGATCAGTACGTCGCCGCGATGAAGGGCGTCATCCTCGCAGCGACGCCCGACGCGCAGATCCTCGACATCACCCACGACGTGACTCCCGGCGACGTCGTCGAGGGCGCCTGGCTCCTTGCCGCGGCGTGGCGCGACCTGCCGCCGGGTGCGGTGGTCGTCGCAGTGGTCGATCCCGGCGTCGGCTCGGAGCGGCGGCCGATCGGCATCAAGATCCGCGGCCGCATGGCGGTCGGCCCGGACAACGGGCTGCTCGAGCTGGTCACGCGCGACCCCGGCGATGCCCGCGACGCGGAGGCCGTCGAGCTCACGGTGCGCGCGCTCTGGCGCCACCCGGTCAGCCCTGTCTTCCACGGGCGCGACATCTTCGCGCCGATCGCAGCCGTGCTGGCGCGCGGTGCTCCCCTGCGCGAGGTCGGCGACGCGATCGACGCCATCGTCCCGCTGCCGATCGCGCGACCCGGCCGCACCGCCGACGGCGTGATCGGCCACGTCATCCACATCGACCGTTTCGGGAACGTTGTCACCGACGTGCCGAAAGAGCTGCTGCCGCGCGGCGCGTTCACGGTCGGCGCGGGCAACACGATGGTCACGCGGCAGGTCGCGTACTACGGTCAGGCGGGCGAGGGCGAGGTGGTCATGCTCGTGAACAGCGCCGGGCATCTCGAGATAGCGATGCACGGCGCGCGCGCCGCCGACAAGATCGGGGCGCGCCGCGGGGACGCGGTGGAGGTGCGCGCGGGCGGCTGACCCAACTGTCATGACCATTGATGTACACTTCTGTACATGACAGCGGAGCGCCGACCTCCCAGGCAAGGCAGCGGCCCACGCCGGATGGCGGTCGCCGAGGCGCGCCAGCAGTTCAGCCGGATCCTCGATGACGTGCGCGAGGCGGACGACACGGTGATCATCGAGAAGAGCGGCGTGCCGGTCGCGGCGCTGGTCCCGCTCACGGTGCTCGATCGCGATCGCCGTTGGGCCGCGGAGCGCGCCGAACGGATGGCGCTGCTCGAGCGCATGCGTCGGCCCTTCAGGGATGTGCCGACAGAAGAGGTCGAGGCGCGGATCCGGAAGGCGACCGCCTCGGCGCGCGCGGAGCGGAGCCGAAGACCTCCGCGCCGCTGATGCGCGTCGCGCTGGACGCGAACACGCTCGCATCCGGCGCGTTGAGCTCGGTAGGAGCGATCGCGCAGCTCATGGACGCGTGGCTGGCCGAAGGACGGTTCGCGGTGGTCAGCTCGGACATGATCCTGGACGAGGTCGAGCGCGCACTCAAGAAGCGGTACTTCGCGTCACGTCTCGCGGCGAGCGACCGGAGCGCATTCATTGATCTCCTCCGGCGCGAGGCGCTATTAGTGGTCCCTCGTACGAACGTCGGACGCGTCGCCACGGACCCGGCGGATGATCACGTGCTCGCCACTGCCGTTGACGGTGAGGCGAGCTACCTGGTCACGGGCGACCACGCGCTTCTGACCATCGCGGAGTTCCGGGGGGTGCGGATCGCGACCGCCCGAGAGCTCCTCACGTTGCTGGACCTGGCCTAGCGCTCGCGATGCCTTGGCGAGCGCGCCGCGGAGGCGTGAAGAGTTCGCTCGGTGGCCAACTAGAATGTGAACGCGCCGGAGTGGCGAAATCGGTTTTACGCGCCTGCCTCAAGAGCAGGTGGGCCGCAAGGCCCATGAGGGTTCGAGTCCCTCCTCCGGCACCGGTTAGGTCGTCGCGGGCGCCGTCTCCAGCTTCATGTTCTTGAGGGTGATCGTCGCGGTCGTGCCGCGGTCCTCGCCCTCGCTCGAGAGCTCCAGGCCCCCACCATGTCCCTCGGCGACCACGCGCACCAGGTAGAGCCCCATCCCGAGGCCCGCGTAGCCCTTCGTCCGTTCCCGTCCCGCGAACGGTGCTCGACCCAGCGCTGGGATCTCCGAACGCGGGATCCCGATGCCCTCATCGCGCACAGCGACCGAGGCTTCTCCGTCGCCTGCACTCACGACAACATGCACCGTGCCGCCGGAGGGCGAGAACTTGACCGCGTTCCCGATGAGGTCGGCGATCGCGTGCTCCACGCGCTCCTTGTCGCCGACCAGCTCTGCGGTCGCGGGCGCGTCGAGCTCGAAGTGATGCCGCACATGCTCCACATCTTCGGCTGCCTCCGACCAGCGTCTCACGACATCCCGCGCCACCTTGGCCACGTCGAACCGATCGGGTCGAAGCGCGAAGCGACCGCGCGCGATGCGCGACACCTCGAGCAGGTCGGTCACGAGCCGGTCCATTCGGTCGACCTGCCGCTCGATCATCGCCGCGTTCCTGTCGAGGCCGGGGACGTCGAGCTCGCGCGTTCCGGCGAGTGCGCGGCGGATCCGCATGCGGATGAGCTGAGCGACGGTCTTGAGCGGCGTGAGCGGGGTCTTGAGCTCGTGCGCTACGAGGTCAAGGAACTCGTCCTTCTCACGCTGCGCGCGTTCGATGGCGGCGACCGCGGCAGGTGGGAGGTCCGCCTGGCGGGGTTCCTCGGGACTCACGTCGCGGGCAGCATGGCACGACCGCGGGTCTAGCCGACCAGGACCTCGACGAGATCGCCGACCTCGCGCTCGATCGCCGCGCTCAGCGCCGGCGAGGCCTGCGCGCGCAGCGCCGTCGGTATGCGGCGGGTGTTCCCGTCGGCGCGCGGCAGCTCCAGCGCCACCGGCGAGCTGCCGGGGTGTGAGCCGATCACGCCCTGGATGCGCTGGAAGAGCGCGACCGATCGGTCGTAGTCGAGGGCCGACCGGAACCGCACCAGGATCTCCGGTGCCGGCCCGAGGGGTGCGGCTTCCGGGGCGGCCTCGCGCGGGCGCGGGCCACCGCCGTTCGCAGGTCCGCCGTTGCCGTCGGACGGGCCGCGTCCGCTCCCCGCGTACTTCTGGCGGCGCACGGCGAAGCCACGGCGCTCCTCGAGCTTCTGCTTGATCTCGGCGATGCCGCCCTCACCGAAGCGCACCGCGTACTCGCAGAGGAGCTGCGGCGCCTCGTCGCGCTGCTCGACCTTCGCGAGGACCAGCAGGATCTCGTCCGCATTCCAGACCTCCGCCGTCTCCCGATACGTCCGCGGGAAGACCGTGAGCTCGGTCGTGCCCGTGAGGTCTTCGATCTGCGCGAAGAGCATGAGCTCGTTCTTCTTCGTCACGTGCTTCCGCGCGCTGGTCACCACGCATCCGACGATCACCATCCCGTCCCCCGCCTCGCGCAGCTCCGCGAGGTAAGCCGTGACGACGTCGCCCAGCTTGGCGGTGAGCTCCTGCAGCGGATGCTCCGAGAGGTAGATGCCGAGCAGCTCCTTCTCCCAGCCGAGCAGCTCCCGGCGCGGCGCTTCGGCGCCCTCGATCCGGCCGGCCGATGAGGTGACCGCGAGGTCGAAGAGGCTGACCTGGCCGCTGGAGCGGTCGCGCTGCTCGCGCTGCGCGGTCGCCAGGACCGCGTCGAGCTGGTCGAGCTGCGCCTGCCGACTGCCGAACGCATCACAGGCACCGCACTTGACGAGCGACTCCAGCACGCGCTTGTTGAGGCGCTGGACGTCAACGCGCTGGCAGAGGTCCTCGAGAGAACGGAACGGCGTCGCTCCGCGAGCCTCGATGATCGCCTCGACCGCGCCCTCGCCGACGTTCTTCACCGCGCCAAGGCCGAACCGGATCGTGTTGCCGTCCACCGCGAACCCGAGGTCGCTGACGTTGATGTCCGGTGGGAGGACCTCGATGCCCATGCGACGGCACTCAGCGATGGCGATGGCGATGCGGTCAGGAGTGCCCATCTCGGTCGACAGCACCGCGGTCATGTACTCGGGCGTGTAGTTCGCCTTCAGATAGGCCGTGTGGTACGCGATGATCCCGTAGATCGCGGCGTGCGCGCGGTTGAACCCGTAGCGCGCGAACGGCTCGAAGTTGGCCCAGACGCGCTCGACCACGTCCATATGGATCCCGTTCCGGTGCGCGCCGGCCATGAACTTGGTCTTCTGCGCGTCGAGCTTCTCGCGGATCTTCTTGCGGATCGTGTAGCAGAGGACGTCGGCCTCAGCGAGAGTGAACCCGGCGAGAGCCTGGGTCACCGCCATCACGTCCTCCTGGTAGACCATCACGCCGTATGTCTCGCGCAGCACCGGCTCGAGCAGCGGGTGGTCGTAGGTGATGGGCTCCTGGCCGCGCTTGCGGCGGATGTAGGACGTGATCCAGTCCATGGGTCCGGGCCGGAACAGCGCGACCATGGCCATCACGTCCTCGACGCGATCCGGCCGCAGGTCCTTCACGTAGCGCCGCATGCCCGCGGACTCCAGCTGGAACAGGCCGGTCGTCTCTCCTGAGGCGAGGAGCTCGAACGTCTTGGCGTCGTCGAGTGGCAGATCCTCGCGGTGTAGCTCGATCCCTCGCTTCTCCTTAATGAGGGCGAGCGCGCGGTCGAGGATCGTCAGGTTCCCAAGACCCAGGAAGTCGAACTTGAGGAGACCCAGCGCCTCGAGCTGCTTGTCCTCGTACTGGGTCTGGATGGAGTCGGTCTTGCCCTTGGAGCGCTCGAGTGGCACAAGCTCGATCAGCGGATCGCGGGTGATGAGCACGCCCGCAGCATGGGTACCGGTCGAGCGCACCAGGCCCTCGACCTTTTCGGCCAGATCGAGCAGGCGCACCACGTTCGCGTCGGCGGACTCCAGCTGCTTGATCTCAGTGACCATCTCGCGCGCGTCGGCGAGAGCGGTCCCGAACGGGATGGCCTTGGCCACCCGGTCCGCTTCGCCGTACGGCATGCCGAGCACGCGCGCCACGTCCCGCACTGCCGCGCGCGCGAGCATCGTGTTGAAGGTCCCGATCTGCGCGACACGGTCGGCGCCGTACTTCTGCGACACGTACGCGATGACCTCATCGCGCCGGTTGTCCATGAAGTCGACGTCGATGTCCGGCTGTGTGAAGCGCTCGAGGTTGAGGAACCGATCGAACATGAGGTCGTACTTGAGAGGGTCGATGTCGGTCAGGTCGATGGCGTAGTTCACGAGCGACCCGCCGGCAGAGCCGCGCACGGCGGTGAGGATCCCCCGCTCGCGCGCGAACCGGATGAAGTCCTGCACGATGAGGATGTATCCGGCGTACCCGGTCTTGGCGATGACATCGAGCTCGCGGTCCACGCGCGCACGGATCTCCGCGGTGACTTCCGGGTACTTGGTGCGCACACCCGCCTCGGCCATCGCGCGCAGCTGCTCGTCCGGGGTCAGACCCTCGGCGACGGCGAAGTCCGGGAGGCGGATCTGTCCCATCGGTAGCTTGATGTCGACCATCTCCGCGATGCGAAGCGTGTTGTCGAGCGCATCTCCGTCGTTCGGGAAGAGCGCCGCCATGTCGTCGCCGCTCTTCATCCAGATCTCCGGGTGGTCGATCATCCGCAGCCGGTCTGGCGTGTCGATGGTCTTACCGCTCTGGATGCAGACCATCACGTCCTGAGCCTCGGCGTCCTCGGCGCGGACGTAGTGGAGGTCGTTGGTGACCACGAGCGGGATGCCAGTTCGCTTTGCGACCTCACGGAGCCCCTCGAGGACGCGCTTCTGCTCCGGGATCCCGTGGTCCATCAGCTCGAGGAAGTAGTTGCCCTCGCCGAAGAGCTCGCGATGCTCCTTGGCCGCGGTGCAAGCGGCGTCGATCCCGTCCTCGAGCAGCGCGCGGGAGACCTCGCCCTGGAGGCAGGCGGAGAGCGCGACGAGATGGCCCGCGTTCGCGCGGATCAGCTCCCGGTCGATGCGCGGGCGGTAGTAGTAGCCCTCCCGGTGGGCCTCGGTGACCATGCGCACCAGGGCCTGGTACCCCTCGAAGTCCTTGGCCAGAAGCACCAGGTGGAAGGGCCGGCCGTGGCCCTCGATCCGCGGGTCGCGATCCAGGCGGCTGCCGCGCGCCACGTAGGTCTCAACGCCAATGATCGGCTTGATCCCTGCCGCTGTCGCCTTGGTGTAAAGGTCGATGGCGCCGTAGAGCGCGCCGTGATCGGTGAGCGCCAGCGCCGGCATCGCCAGGTCGCTCGCGCGCGCCACGAGATCGCCGATCCGAGATAGCCCGTCCAGCAGGCTGTACTCGCTGTGGGTGTGCAGGTGCACGAACGGACGGGGGATGGCGACCTCCTCTCGTGGCCGCAGAGGAAGCGCCGCGGCGAAGGTCAGTCTATCTGCGACTAGGTCTGGAAGCGGAAGAGGCGCAGGGCTACGACGAAGCCGACGATCGTCCAGACGATCAGGCCGAGCACGTCGCCGCTGACGTCGACAAGGGTCGCGCCTTCCGTGCTCACCTCGCGGAGCGCGTCGTTCAAGAAGGTGAGCGGCAGGAGGTCCGTCACCGGCCGGATGACCGCCGGCGCGGCGTCGCGCGGGAAGAACACGCCCGACAGGAACAGCTGCGGCAGGGTGATCAGCTGCGCGACAGGCGCGACCTGGTTGTCACTCGTCGCCCAGCCCGCCAGAGCGAAGCCGAATGTCAGGAAGAGGACCGAACCGAGGGTCGTCAGCACCAGCATGGTCAGGATGCTGCCGACGATCGTGACCTTGAAGAGGATCACGGCCACGCCGATCAGGATCAGCACCTGAACGACCGCAAGCACGAGGCGCATGAGCACATGGCCGGCGAGGAAGTTCAGCGGCGGGATCGGCGTTGCCATGATCCGGCGCAGGACGCCTCGCTGCTTGTCGATGACGAGACCGAATCCCACCGAGAAGACCGCGAGCTGCATCACGTTCATGCCGATGATCCCTGGCAGGAGGAAGTCAACGTAGTCCAGGTCCTGTGCGGTGACGGTCTCGAAGCGTGTGCTGACCACCGGCGCGGACCCGGTCGCGGCGAATGACGTCCTGTTGATGACCTCATTCAGGATCGCGCGGCCGATCTCGAGCTCCTGGGCGCGCCCGGAGTGCCCGAGGATCGTCATGGTCGGCGAGGCTCCGCCGGCGGCGACCGGCGCAATGCGGAAGTCCGCGGGAATGACGACGACCATGTCCCGATCGCCGCCCTCGAGCGCGAGCCGCTCGTCCTCGAGCGAGCCGGGCGTGATCGCGAGGGTGTCGATCTCCTCGAGCGTCGCGATGAAGCGCGCGCTGTCCGCGTTACGGGCCTGGTCCACGACGCCCGTGTCCACGGTGAGCGACCCACCGAAGTTGAGAGCGCCGAATAGGAGCATGAAGCCGAGGGGCAGGAAGAGCCCAAAGAAAAGGCCGGTGAAGTCGCGGACGTAGGCGCGCATCAGCATCACGCTGAAGCGCAGCACCTGGATCATGCCTCCTCCCGCAGCTCGTGGCCCGTGAGCGCGAGGAAGACGTCCTCGAGGTTCGCCTGCTGCTGAACGACCGGCTTGGTGAAGCCGCCCTGGAGCAGCTCGCCGATGAGCTCGCGCGGCGGCGCGAGCTTGAGGATGCGCCCCTCGTCCATGATCGCGACGCGGTCGCAGAGGATCTCCGCCTCGTCCATGTAATGCGTCGTGAGGACGACCGCGGCTCCGCGCCCGCGGATCGTTCGGACAAGCTCCCAGAGGTTGCGGCGGGCCTGGGGATCCAGGCCGGTCGTCGGCTCGTCCAGGAAGACGATGCTGGGCTCGTTCACGAGGGTGGTCGCGATCGAGAGGCGCTGCCGCTGGCCACCGGAGAGCTTCTCCTGCTGCTGCCCGGCGCGGTCCTTCAGGCCGACGAGGTCGAGCAGCGCGAGCGCATCGACGCGCCGGTCGTAGAAGATCCCGAAGAGCTCCACGATCTCCTTTGTCGTCAGATGCTGCGGGAAAGCGCTCGACTGCAGCTGCACGCCGATCCGCGCCTTGACGGCCGCCGGATCGCGCCGGACATCGATCCCGGCGACCGTGACCGTGCCCGAATCCGCGGGGCGTAGGCCCTCGAGGATCTCGACCGTCGTGGTCTTCCCCGCCCCGTTCGGACCGAGGAGGCCGAAGACCTCGCCCTCCGCAACGTCGAAATCGATCCCGCGCACGGCCTCGATCCGTCCGTAGCTCTTCTTCAGGTCGCGGACGGAGACGATCGGAGCCACGGCTCGAGGCTAGCAGTCAGGCAAGCTAGCCATCACGGCGACTTCGCGATGTTCACGACGACCGGTCGATGATCGGAGGCGGTCGATGCGACGGTGTGAGCCTGCGATCCGCTCACGCCTATCCCCCAGATGTAGTCGATGCGATCCACGGGCGCGCGCGCCGGGAAGGTCGGCTGCTCGGCGCCCGCCGCCTGGGCGAGATCTGTGAACCCGGCCTGAACGAGCATCCGCATCTCTGGGCTGGCCGGCAGCGCGTTCAGGTCTCCGGCGACGATGGCGGGCCGCGACCCGGCCCACGCGTCGAGTAGGACGCGTACCTGGCCCTGCCGCACATCGCTCGCGCCGGCGAGGTGATCGAGATGCGTCGCGATGACGAGCACGCCGGCGACGCGGAAGAACAGCGCACCGCGCGGCTGGTGGCGGATCGCGGGCTGGAGCGGATACGAGACCGTGCGTACTTCGGTCATGGGAAGGCGCGACAGCACGGCGTTCCCATATGTCTCGCCGATCGTCGGCCCGAACGCGTACTGCATCCCCAGGCGCTCGGCGAGCACGGTGAGTACGTCGTGCTGCTGCGTGATCATCCAGCCGCGCGTGACCTCTTGAAGGACGAGGACATCTGGGGCTTCCGCCGCGATCGTCGCGACGAGGCCGTCGAGCCCCGGGACGTTCCCGTCGTCGAAGCCCTGGTGGACGTTGTAGGTCATGAGCCGGAGCGTGGAGCGCTCCTCGACGCGCGCCTCGGGCGTGGTCACCAGCGCCACTACGGGCACGAGCACCGCGAGCGCAGCCACGAGGAGCGCGCCGGCCGCACCGAGCCGCGC
>CAZTAI010000043.1:0-1126 GCA_964611555.1 uncultured Chloroflexota bacterium
GACATGCGCACGAACTTGCGCCCCATGGAGCGCGCGATCGACTTGCCGAGGCTCGTCTTGCCCACGCCGGGCGGGCCTACGAAGCACAGGATGGGCGCGCGCAGGTCCTTGGCGAGCTTGCGCACCGCCATGTACTCGAGGATCCGGTCCTTGATCTTGGCGAGGCCGTAGTGGTCCTCATCCAGGATCTTGCCGGCCTGGTCGATGTCCCAGTCGTCGGACGCGGCGACTTTCCAAGGCAGCGAGATCAGCCAGTCGACGTAGGTCCGGATGACGCCCGTCTCGGGAGATGCCTGCGGGATCTTCTCGAGCCGCGAGACCTCCTTGAGGGCCTTGTCCTTCACCGGCTCGGGCATGCCCGCGGCCTCGATCTTGTCGCGGAGCTCCCTGATCTCGGCGTTGCCTTCGTCCTCCCCGAGCTCCTTCTGGATCGTCTTCATCTGCTCGCGGAGGATGTACTCGCGCTGCGTCTTGTCGATGGTCGACTGGACCTCGCTCTGGATCTTCGCCTTCAGCTCGAGGATCTCGTTCTGCTTGGCGAGGAACACCGAGAGGAAGCGCAGCCGCTCGACGACGTTGCGCGTCTCGAGGAGCTGCTGACGCTGCTCCAGCGTCAGGTCAGGGCTAGTCGCGATCAGGTCGGAGAAGTGGCTGGCGTCCTCCATGGACTTCGCCGTCATGGCGATCTCCGGGAGGATCGAGCCGCCGTTGTCGATGTACTGCTGGAACGTGCCCTTCACGTTCCGCATGAGCGCCTCGCGCTCGATGGGCTCGCCTAGCTCGTCCTTGATGACCTCGAAGCGCACCTTGAAGTGCTTGGGCTCGCCGAGCCATTCCGTGATGCGGACGCGGTCCAGGCCCTGGACGATGACCTGCGCGCTCCCGTCGGGGATGCGCAGGAGACGGACGATCTCGGCGACCGTGCCGACCGAATACACCTGGTCGGACTGAACGTCGTCGACCTCGGCGTCGCGCTGCGCCGCGAGCAGCACGTAGTGCTTCTCCGCCTTCATGGCGGAGTCGATCGCGGCGACGCTGCGTTCGCGGCCCACGCCGAGCGGCGTGACGATCTTCGGAAAGATGACCGCCTCCCGCAGGGGGACCAGCGGCAGCTCCGCCGGGTAGG
>CAZTAI010000043.1:1226-10657 GCA_964611555.1 uncultured Chloroflexota bacterium
TTCGGAAAGATGACCGCCTCCCGCAGGGGGACCAGCGGCAGCTCCGCCGGGTAGGTCCTTTCGTCGGGGTCTCTGGTTTCATCGGTCACTTTACTGTCCTCCCGGACACTGCTTGACCTGTTCATTGCGCTCAAGCTCAGCAGCGTTCATTACGCTCAAGTTCAATAGCGCGCCGTCCCGTCAGCCCGGTCTCCGCCCTCCTCGTTGTCGAGCTCATCGGTGATCTCGCGGAGGAGATCGTCCGCCTCGCGCAGCTGGAGAAGGAGCTTCACGCCCGCAAGGTTCACGCCGCGCCTCTGGGTCAGATAGCGGATGACGCGAACCCTGTAGACGTCGTCGTCGGAGTAGAGCCGGATGTTCGTCTCGGTGCGCACCGGCTCGAGGAGACCCTCCTCCTCATAGATCCGGAGCGTCCGTGGATGGCACCCGGTCAGGCTCGCGGCGACGGAGATCACATAGACGGGCCGCTGCCGGCTTGCCACCATATTTCTATAAACCCTAACAATGGCATTGTCAAGGTTCTTACGGGTCCCGTGCTAGCCCGCCAGCACCAGCCGGACCTCGGCTTCGGCCGCCGTGGGCGCGAACACGATGACCCGGTCGCCGATGGCCAGGACGGCCTCCCCGACCGCCGGGAGGACCTTGCCACCGCGCACGATCCCGC
Source organism: uncultured Chloroflexota bacterium (assembly GCA_964611555.1). Taxonomy (GTDB): domain Bacteria; phylum Chloroflexota; class Limnocylindria; order P2-11E; family P2-11E; genus GWC2-70-10. The sequence goes on from CAZTAI010000043.1 coordinate 1,891, forward strand.
CGATCAGGGAGCCCTCGGGCAGGTGGAGCGAGCGCACCGCGCGACCCAGGGCCGGCGTCCCAGCCGAGATCTCGGCCTCGATGATCTCGAGGTGTGAGCCGGTGAGGGGCATGAGGGGGAGGAAGCCGCTCGTCGGCAGCTCCTGCTCGATCACGTTCATGAGGACACGCGTGGAGGAGACCGTCTCGTGGACGCCCAGCGCCTTGAAGACGATCTCGTCCTTGGGGTCATTGACACGGGCGATGACCCGAGCGTCGGGCGAGTTGTGGCGGGCCAGCTGGCAGATGACCAGGTTCTTCGCGTCGTCTCCGGTCGCGGCGATGATCGCGTCGGCGCGCCGGCACCCTGCCTCGAGCTGGAAGCGGCCCTCGTCGGCCGGTGCGTTCAGCACCACCGAGCCGAGCTGCTCCTCGATCCACTGGGCCCTGCGGCGGTCGCTCTCGATGACCATCACTTCGTGGCCGGCCTCGAGCAGCGCCTTCGAGAGGTGGTAGCCGACCTCACCCCCACCCGCGACGAGCACGTACATCTACTTTCGCGCTCCGACCGGCGTGGCCTTCTCGACTGCGACGCCCGCCTTCGACTCCATGCTCGCGAGCTTGTTCTCGTGATCCATGGTCCGCTCGAGCAGCACCTCGCCGACCTCGTTCTCGTTCATGAGCATTGCGTGCACGAGCAGCCCGAGGATCGTCGTCCGCGAGAACGTGACGATCCCCTTCTCGCGGTAGATCTGCGCGCGGATCGGGTCGTTCACCTTGGCGACCGACGTCTTCACGCGGAAGATCTCTTTGGCGATCTGCGCAGCCATGAGGTTGCGGTTGTCGCCCTGCGTCAGCGCGAGGAAGGCGTCGGCCTTGTCGATGCCGAGCTGGCGCAGGACGTCCAGGTCCACGCCGTTCCCGAGATGGGTCGTCCCCTTGAAGCCCTCGGGGAGGTGGACGAAGGCCGCCTTGTCGATGTCGATGATGGTCACGTCGTGCCCCTCCGAGTCGAGGAGACCGGCGAGGAACCCACCCACGCGCCCGCAGCCGCTGATCAGTACCTTCATGAAGGCTGAGGTTCACGATACGCGAGGACCGCGCAGGGAGCGGTCACGTACACGTCCTGCACTGTGCGGCCCACGTACACCTTGCCCAGACGCGTGCGGTACGGCATGCCCATCAGGATGAGATCGATCCCCTGTGAGCGCGCGGTGTCGACGATGGCGGCCGAGGCCTCGCGGGCCTGAACGAGCTCTGTACGCACATCGCCGCCGCCTTGCTCGGCCACACGCGAGGCCTTCCCGAGCAGCTCCTCGCCGCGATCGAGCTCGTCGTCGAGGACCGCGTCGAGCGGCTGGTTCCACCGCACCTCGATGACGTGGATCGCCGTGATCTCGGCCTTCGACTGCTTGGCGATGGTGAGCGCGAAGCGGATCACCTCGGGGTCCACGGACGTCCCCCCGATCGGGACCAGGATCTTCTTCCACGCCACGCGTCGAGACTAGCGGTGAGCACTCAAGGGGGGTGCCGGCGGGGGGACGCAGTCCCCCCTGCGTACGACTTCGCTGTACAGGAAGGCGGCTCCGCCGCCTAGGTGTGCAGGTCCGCGGCGTCCTCGAAGTGGTAGGGGACGTCGATGACGATCGTGTTCGGGCGGAAGAGCAGCGCGGCCCTTAGCCGCAGCGCGTTCTGGCTGTGCAGCACGAACTCCCACCAGTGATGCGGGACGAACTCGGCGAGCACGATCGTGACGGGCCGCGGATCCTTCTCGTCGATCTCGTCGATGTACGAGAGGAGAGGCTGGATCAGGGAGCGGTAGGACGACGCGATGACGTGCATCGGGATCGCCTTCATGCCATCGGCCGCGTCCTTGCCGCTCCAGCGATCCCACCTGGTGCGGAACGCGCGGGCCGACTCCTCGCTCGTTGCAACGTGGACCGCCTGGATGTTGGGTGAGATCGAGCGCGCGAACCCTAGAGCGCGCAGCGCGGCGCGGTCCAGACGGGCGACAGGGACGACGACGTGCGGAGGCTTCTGCTTGGGCATCGGCTCGTCCATGCTCTCGAGCGTCAGCGCATCCGCGACCGACCGGTAGTGGCGGTTGATCGCGAACAGCATCAGCACCAGGAGCGGCAGGACCAGCATCACCATCCAGGCGCCGAGGAGGAACTTCGTGGTGGCGACCACGAAGAGGGTCACGCCGGTGACGAGCGCGCCGACCGTGTTGATGACCATGCTGAGCTGCCAGCCCCTGGGCCGCTCGCGCCACCACTTCAACACCAGACCGCTCTGCGAGAGGGTGAACGCCAGGAACACGCCGATCGTGTAGAGCGGGATGAGCTGGGTGACGCTGCCGTCGAAGCTCCAGAGGATGAAGCCGGCCAGCGCCGCCAGCGAGACGATGCCGACCGAGAACGCGAGGCGCTCGCCGCGGAACGAGAACTGGCGCGGCATGAAGCGGTCGTCGGCCAGGACCGACGCGAGACGCGGGAATCCCGTGAACCCGGTGTTGGCCGCGAGCAGCAGGATGACCGCGGTCGCGATCTGGACGACGTACCAGAACGGGCCATCGCCCACGAGCGACCGCGTCAGGACGCTGTTCAGCGTCTCGGCCTCGTGCATGTCTGGCACTACGCCAACGCGCGTGGCCAGGAACGTGAGGCTCAGGAAGATCACGGAGAAGATCGCGCCCATCAGGACGAGCGTGATGACCGCGTCTCGGGGCTTCCTGAAGTTCGGCGTGCCATTGGCGATCGCCTCGCTACCGGTCAGACCGACGGCGCCCGAGGAGAAGGCGCGCAGGATCAGGAGCAGCCCCAGCACCTCGGTGCCCTGGGCCGGGAATGGCTCCGGCGGCTGAGCCGCCGGGATGACGTCACCGGTGACGACGCGGAACAGGCCGTATCCGATGAGCCCGAGCAGCGAGACGATGTAGAGGTACGTCGGCGCGGCGAAGATCACGCCGGCCTCGCGGATCCCGCGCAGGTTGCCGATGGTGAGGATCGCGATGATCAGGATCCCCCACGTCACGCGATCGTCGTGGATCTCGGGAAGGAAGCTGCTAACAGCCGCGACGCCGGCGGCCGTGGAGACCGCGACCGTCAGGACGTAGTCGATGAGCAGGGCCGCGGCCGCGACGAGCCCGGCCAGCGTGCCGATGTTCTCCTTGGCGACGGCGTAGCTCCCGCCGCCCTGCGGATAGGCGCGGATGACGCGCGACTCGGAGAGAACGACGATCGCGAGGACCCCCACGACCGCGAGAGCGATGGGCATCGTGAGCGCGAGCACCCCGACGCCCGCGATCGCCAGCACGCGCATGGCTTCCTCGGTCGCGTATGCCGACGACGAGATGTTGTCGGAGGCGAGGATCGCGAGACCGGTCTTCTTGGAGAGCCGCTCCTCGCCCTCGGCCTCGGTGACGATCGGACGGCCGAAGAGGATGCGGCGGAGGCGGTCGTACCCACGTCCGAGCGCGGTCTCGGGCTCGGACGCCTTGCTGGTGGCGACATAGATGCCGCCGGAGCTGCGCCGGAACTCCGCGGGCCGGACGATGCGGACGTAGCGGTCGCCGGGAAGGCGCCCGGAGGTGCGCTGGCGCGCTTCGAGGCTCGAGGCGTCGGTGTCTTCCGGCCCTTCGCCTTCCTTGTCCGGCGGTCGTTCCACCCGGCGTAACTCTATGCGCGGATCAGCGGATGGGGACCGTCACCGAGGCCCGCTGCTCGCCTTCCGCGTCGACGAGCACGACGCGGTCGACACCCGTCACGTCGGCGCTGGCGACCGAGACGATGTGCGCGGGCGAAGTCAGCACCTGGATCACGATCGCGTCGGCCGCCGGCGCGGTGAAGACGGCGCGCACTTCGAGCGTCGTCGCCGTACGGCGCGTGACCTTTTCGACCTTCACGCTGTAGCCGCCGGTGCGCTGCTGTCCCTGGAAGACGGCGATGGCGATGCGGCCCTCAGGCACTGGTCGCTCGATCGAGGCAAGCTGCCCGAGCTCGACCTTGGCCCCCGAGTCGACGGCCACGGCTATGGCGGGTGTGGGCTGCTCGATCCCCGACTGGCCCACGCTGCCGTGCTCCTCGAACGAGACGTCCAGCGGGTAAGTGGGGCCGGGCGCGGCTGCGCCGCCGCACGAGGCGAGGAAGAGGGCCAGCACGAGAGCCCTAATAGCCCACCGCCAGCCGGTCGGCCAGGACGCCGGGGAGACCGCGCGTGCGGATCCGCCGCTGTGTCTCATTCACGTCGTACGACGAGCGGGCCAGCTCGATCGTTCCTCCATCCATATCTAGGATCGCGTACGCGGCTCGCGGATCGCCGTCCCGAGGCTGACCGACGCTCCCGGGGTTCACCATCATCCGTGCCTCGAGTGCGACGGGCCGGCCCTCGCGGAAGGGCACCTGCGTGACGCGAGCGTCCTTCCGATACATCGCCGGGACGTGAGTGTGCCCGTTGCAGACGTGCGGCGTCGGCGAGATCTCGATGCTGGCGTCGGCCTGGTGCGCGGTGAACACGTACTCCCAGATCGGATCGCGCAGGCTCCCGTGGCACAGCGTGAACGTGTCCTGCTCCAGGGTCAGCGGCAGCACTGCGAGGTCGTCGCGCTCGGCGGCGGTGAGCCAGCCCCGGTGCATGCGCGCGGCCTCTGCCGCGTGCGGGTTGAAGGCATCGAGCCCCTGACCCGTCGCGACCGCGAGATCGTGATTGCCGGCGACGATCCGCGCGCGCTTCTCGCGCAGCAGCGCGAGCACCTCGGATGGGTCAGGCCCGTAGCCGACCGTGTCGCCCATGACCCAGATGCCGTCGACCTGTCCGGCCGCGGCGAGCACCGCCTCCAGGGCCAGTAGATTCCCGTGCACGTCCGAGATCAGGAGGATGCGGCTCATGCGCTGGGCGGCGGCGTCTCGGCGTCCGCCGCGGCCTGCGCCTCCGCAATGGTGAAGCGACTCATCGCGAGGGCGCGCCCGACCACGGCCGAAGCCGCACCCCACCGCGCGAGCGCCCGAACGTGGTCCAGCGAGCCGACGCCGCCGCCGGTGTGGAAGCGGACCTGACGCGCGTGACCGGCGAGGGACGCCCGAAGCTGTTCGAGCAGATCGAGGGCGGGACCCGTGAGCGCACCCTCACCGGCCAGATCGATCACGTAGAGATCGCGCACGCCGCGGTCCACCGCGGCGCGAGCGGCCGCGAGGACACCCCGGCCGCGCGCGGCTTCCGCGAGATGTGGTGCGCCGCCGCGCGGCGCGAGCCAGCCGTCGTTCGACTCGATCTCTACCACGGCGCGACCCCCGAGCGCCGCAATCTCGCGCAGGAGATCGTCATTACCGAACACGGCAGACGAGAAAAGGACGCCGCTGAAGCCGGCGTCGAGCGCCTCGCGCGCGAAGGCGACCGAGGCGATGCCGCCGGCAAGCCGCGCGGGAACCGCGCAAGTCCGCGCGATGTGCGCCAGGAGCGGAAGGTTCTCGTGGTCGCCGCGCTCGGCCGAGTCGAGGTCCACCAGGTGCAGCTCCTTGGCGCCGCTCGCCACGAAGTGCCGCGCGAGCTCCGACGGTGTCATGGCCCCTGACGCTCCAGGCGGGACCCCGACCGCTCCGTGCGCGACCACGCGCGCGCCACGCACGTCGATCGATGGGACGATCACCACGGCCGGCGCTTCATCTCGGTCGGTGTCCGCGGGTAGCGATCTGGCGTCGCGCGCGTCTTGCGCATGACGATCAGGTGGCGGCCGGGCAGCTCGTCCGCGAGACCGAGCGACGCCGTCGGCACGACCGCAGCGATCTCGCCGCCGATGGCCGTGAGCGCGCGTTCGGCCGCCGGCAGCTCCGCGTCGATCCGGCCTTTCCACACGATCGCGTCGCCGCCCACTCGGAGGAATGGGAAGAGCAGCTCCGCGCAGTGCGCCAGGGAGCCGAGCGCCCGGGCGGTCGCGACCTCGAAGCGGCTACGGAAGCGCGCCTCCCGGCCCAGCTCCTCCGCTCGGCCGTGCACGACCTCGGCGGGCGTTGCCAGGAGCTGCGCGAAGCCTTCGATGGCTCGCGCCTTCTTGCCTGTCGCCTCGACACACGTGAGCACGAGCCCGGGCAGGGCGATGCGCAGGGCCAGGCCCGGGAAGCCCGCGCCGCTCCCCACATCGACCAAGCGCTCGTGACCCGTCCACGCCCGCGCCGCGTATGCGGTGAAGGAGTCCAAGAAGTGCTTGATGGCGACGGCCGACGGATCGGTGATGGCGGTGAGATTCACGCTGCGGTTCGCCTCGATGAGGGCCGCGCTATAGGTCTCGCACTGCGCGACCTGGCCCTCGGAGAGGCGCAGCCCGACCCTCGCGGCTTGAGCCCCGAGGGCGGCGAAAGGTCCGCCCGCGTCGATCATCCGTGGGATCGTATGGCGCGCCTCGCGTTCGCGATGGCGGCGCTGATCGGCACGGTCGTACTCGGGAACGCCGCGATAGCGGCGAACGCCGCTGTCGCGATGCGCGGCGCGCAGTTCGCACCCAGCGCGGTGACCGTGAACGTCGGCGATAGCGTGACCTGGACGAACGAGGACGGTATCGCGCACTCCGCGCGGGCCGACAACAGCTCGTTCGACACCGGCATCTTCTCGACGGGTACGCGCTCGGCGACCTTCGGGCAGGCGGGCACGTTCGGCTACTTCTGTGCGGTCCACCCCTCGACGATGCGCGGGACCGTGAACGTGATCGGCGCGGCTACACCGCCGCCGCCGACGCCGCCGCCGCCGACCACTGCGCCGACCGTGCGACCGTCACCACCGCCGCCAACGAGCGTGCCCACTACGCCATCACCGAGCCCGGTGCCAGCGCCGACCGCTAGCCCGGCGGCGACATCAAGCGCAGCGCCGACGGCCGCACCGAGCCCGACCTCCGTGGCACTGCAGATCTCGCCAACACCATCGGCCACGGCGACCCCGATCGGATCGTCACAGTCTGGTGACGGCGCGCCGCCGCTCCTTTTGTTAGGCGCTGTCGCGGCCGTTTTGGCCCTCGCGGGTGCGGCTTTCGCGCTGTCCCGACGGGGTCAGGCGCTGGCACGGAGAGTGCGTTGATGCGCTCCGTGATGCATGGACTCGGGTGGCTGGACGGGATCTTCGGCAGCGTCCGCTGCGCGAACTGCGGCGGCGCGTACGACCGCAGCGACGTGAACGTCGTGGGGAACCGCGACGAGTACTGGTTCCTCCGCTGCGTGTGCCACACCTGCGGGACGCAGGGAGTCGGCGTCGTCTGGACGAAGGAGGTAGCGGTCCAGGCCGAGGCGGTGAAACCCGACGAGGTGACCCTTGGCGTCGACGACGTCTTGTCAGCGCACGAGCTGTTGCGCGACTATGTCGGCGACGTGCACGGGCTCTTCGCCGGAGGGCATCACGCGGCGGGGCGGTAGCCCTTCCTTCTCACACCCCAGCGAATGGCGCTTTGCGCGCATCCTCGACTTCTACCGGATCAACTGGGAGTACGAGCCGCACACGTACCCGATAGCGTGGGCACCCGACGGAAGCGTGAGCGAGAGCTTCACTCCCGACTTCTGGCTGCCCGACCAGGGCGTCTACGTCGAGGTGACGATGCTGCGCCAGCCGCTCGTCACTCGGAAGAACCGCAAGCTCCGGCGCTTTCGCGAGCTCTACCCGGATCGGCCTATCACCCTCCTCTACCGCGCCGACCTCGAGGGCCTGCGGACGCGGTACGACCGACCGGTCTCAAGGGCGCTCCCTCGCTTCCACGCTCTCCTGGCCTAGCGGACAATGGCCACCTCGATGACCGCCGAGGTGGGAGCCCGTTCACCGGCCGACGACATCGCGGAGGTGCTCCTCGACGCGCCCGCGATCGCCGCGAAGGTGGCAGAGCTCGGCCGGCACATCACGGCCGACTACACGGGCAAGGATCCGGTGTTCGTCAGCATCCTGAAGGGGGCGCTGCCGTTCCTGGCGGACCTCATGCGCCAGGTGCCCATCCCGCTCTCGCTCGACTTCCTGGAGGTCTCTTCCTACGGCAGCTCCACCGAGTCGAGCGGTGTGGTGCGGATCCTCAAGGACCTGGCTCATCCGATCGCCGACCGCCACGTGCTGGTGGTCGAGGACATCCTCGACACCGGCTTCACGCTTCGGTACGTGCTCGAGCACCTCGAACAGCAGAAGCCCGCATCGGTGAAGCTCTGCACGCTGCTCGACAAGCCGGCGCGGCGGATCGTGCCCATCCAGGTGGATTACCGCGGGGTCGAGATCCCGGACCGCTTCGTGGTGGGCTACGGCCTCGACTACAACGAGCGCTACCGCAACCTTCCGTTCATCGGTGTCCTCCGACCCGAGGTGTACGAGCGGAGCTAGCTCGATGATCCGGATGGCACGTCTCGTAGCCGTCGCGCTCGGGATCGTCCTCGCGCTGCCCGCGACCCCCGCCGCCGCGGCGCCGCTCCAGGCGGTGCCGGCCACGGTCCGGGTGAACGTCGCCGGCCTCGGCACGGTCTCCGCGCGCATCCACTCGAGCGGAACGCTGCGCGTCACCGGGCTCGATGGCGCGGAGCTCTACAAGGGGAATGCGACCGTCGTCGCGCGCCGGGATGTGTACCGGCCGGCTACCGAAGCTCCGCGCGAAGGACCCCGACCGCGCGGCCGTGCCGAGACCATCGTGCACCGCCAGTTCGTGCTCGGCGGCACCGTGGATCGGCGCCCGAGGGTCGCGAACGTTCAGGTCGTCCCGTTCGAGCTCGCGGTCATCGCGGAGCCACTCGAGGATCCCATTGGCAAGCCGCTCCTGCGGTCGAACAGGGTCGTGGGCGGGA
>CAZTAI010000044.1:0-2348 GCA_964611555.1 uncultured Chloroflexota bacterium
ACCGACCGCCCCGAGGACCACTGATGGCTACGACGACGGAGAGACAGCGTTGCTCGTTCTGCGGCAAGCACAAGGCTCAGGTGAAGAAGTTGGTCGCCGGGGGCGCGCTCCCCGGAGTATTCATCTGCAATGAGTGCGCCACGCTCATCGTCACCGACATCGTCGAAGTGGATACGGGTGCTCCATCAAAGGGAGCGCGACTGGGAAAGCCGCTCATGACCGCCCACCTCACCCACCTGGACGAGAAGGGCCAGGCCCGCATGGTCGACGTGGGCGACAAGGCAGCCACGCAGCGGCGCGCGGTCGCGCGCGGGAAGCTGCTTTTGAGCCCGACGACCGTCGCCCTGGTGCGCGACGGCAAGACGCCGAAGGGCGATGTCCTCGCGACCGCGCGGATCGCCGGCATCACCGCGGCGAAGCGCACCAGCGAGCTCATCCCGCTGGCTCACCCGCTGCCACTGACGCACGTGAGCGTCGAGCTACAAGTAGAGGACGACGGCATCGCCATCGAGGGAACAGCGGCCACGAACGCGCAGACCGGGGTCGAGATGGAGGCGCTCACCGCGGTCGCGGTCGCGGGGCTGACGCTCTACGACATGCTCAAGGCGGTCGAGCGCGGCGCACGCCTCACCGACATTCGCCTGGTCGAGAAGACCGGCGGAAAGAGCGGGGACATCAAGCTCGAGTGACGGTCACCATCCGCGCGGGCGTCATCACGGCCAGCACGAAGGGAGCGCGCGGCGAGCGCGCCGACGAGAGCGGTCCGGCGATGAAGGAGATGCTCGAAGCCGGCGGCATCGAGGTCGCGTTCACCGACCTGGTCATCGACGACGTGGACGAGATCGCCGCGGCGATACGGGCGGCCATCGCCGCGGGCGCGAACGTCGTGCTCACGACCGGAGGCACCGGCCTCTCGCCGAACGACGTAACGCCCGAAGCGACGCGCCGAGTGATCGAGCGCGAAGTCCCGGGGATCGCGGAGGCCATCCGCGCGCAGTCGCTGGCGAAAACTCCGCACGGGATGCTCTCGCGCGGCATCGCCGGATCCGTCGGCCGGGCACTGGTCGTGAACCTGCCCGGGTCGCCGCGCGCGGTGCGCGAGTCGCTCGAGGTCGTCCTCCCGGTCCTGTCACACGCGGTCGAGCTCCTGGCGGGCGAGAGCGGCGAGGGCGGACACGAGCGCGGGCGTAAGGCCTGAGCACGTCTCGCGCGATCCGGATCCCATGAGGCTGGCCATCTCGCGCGAGGTGCGCGAGGCGCTCGATGCGCGGCGGCCGGTCGTGGCCCTCGAGTCGACGGTCATCGCACACGGCCTCCCCCGGCCCCTGAACCTCGAGACCGCGCGGGAACTCGAGAAGGTCGTGCGCGACGCCGGCGCGGTTCCCGCGACCATCGCCATCGCGGATGGGCAGGCCATCGTCGGCGCGAACGCGGCGCTCCTCGAGCGCCTCGCTACCGAGGACGGCGTCACGAAGGTGTCGACTCGCGACCTGGCGCCGCTGCTCGCGGACCGGTCGCGGCTCGGCGCGACGACGGTCGCGGCGACGGTAGAGATCGCGGCGCTGGCCGGCATCGAGGTGTTCGCCACGGGCGGCATCGGCGGCGTCCATCGCGGCGCCGATCGGACGTTCGATGTCTCGGCGGATCTTGCGGCCATCGCGCGCCATCCGGTGTGCGTCGTGTGCGCGGGCGCGAAGCTCGTGCTCGACCTTCCGAAGACGCTCGAGCGGCTCGAGACGCTGGGAGTGCCGGTCCTCGGATTCGGGACCGACGACTTCCCCGCGTTCTACGTCCGCTCCAGCGGGCTCCGGCTCGCCCACCGCGCCGATGACGCGGCCACCGCCGCGCGCATCGCGCGGGCACAGCTGGATCGAGGATGCGGGATCGTCGTGGCCGTGCCCATCCCCGAGGCCGACGCTCTTGACGGCAGCGAGGTCGAGGCGGGGATCGAGAAGGCCATCGCCGAAGCGGCCCGGCAGGGCGTTCAGGGCGCCGCGGTCACGCCCTTCCTACTGCGCGCGCTGGGCGAGCACGGCGAAGGGCGCACCCTCGAGGCCAACGTCGCACTGCTCCGGAACAACGCCGCCGTGGCCGCCGCCATCGCCCGGGAGATCACGGCGGCCTGACTGCCGGCGGTGTCCGAGCGGTCGCAGGCCGGGCCGGCGGCATCCGGGAGCATCCGTCCTTCGTATTGGCGGCGTGGGGAGCAGGCTGGGTCGCCTCGGGCCGGTGGGCCGCTTCTCGCTGGCCCTCGCCGGGATCCTCGCCCTCACTGCCGTGGCGGTCGCCGGGACGACCGCGATCCTGGTCGGGAAGTACATCGAAGAAGAGACGGCGGCCTTCACCGA
>CAZTAI010000044.1:2448-10580 GCA_964611555.1 uncultured Chloroflexota bacterium
GCCATCGACGCTGAGATCCGGCGCATCACGATGGCGACGTCGCTGATCATCGCGCTCGCCGCCGTGCTCCTGTGGCTGGTGCTGCACGGCGTTTACGTCCGCTCGTCGCAGCAGATCCGCGAACGCTCGAGCGCTCTCGCCGAGGCGCTGAGTGAGGTCGAGGTCACGTACGACCACACGCTGCACGCGCTATCGAACGCGCTCGACGTCCGCGACACGGAGACGGAGGGTCACTCACGCCGCGTCGTCGAGATCCTCAAGCTGATCTCGGCTGAGCTCCGGCCGCGCGTGGACGAGGAGGAGCTGGTAGAGATCCGCCGCGGAGCGCTGCTCCACGACATCGGCAAGATCGGCGTGCCCGACGAGATCCTGCGCAAGCCCGCTGTGCTGAACGAAGAGGAGTGGGTCACGATGCGCCGCCACCCCGCGTACGGCGCGCGCATCGTCGGCGAGATCCCCTACCTCGAGCGCGTGGCACGGATCATCAAGCATCACCACGAGCGCTGGGACGGTCGCGGCTACCCGGAGGGCCTTCGCGGCGAGGAGATCCCACACGGCGCGCGCATGTTCTCCGTAGCGGATGCGTTCGATGCGATGACCGCGGACCGGCCGTATCGCAAAGCCATCGACGCGATCTCAGCGCGCAACGAGGTCCTTCGCTGCAGCGGGACGCAGTTCGACCCGAATGTGGTCGAGGCGTTCATGAAGGTCCCGCTGAAGCGCCTCCTGGAGGTCTGCGGCCTCGAGCACAAGCACCACGTCGCCGTCGCCGTGGCGTAGTCGCTACTGCCCCAGCGCGAGATAGGCGGCGGCCAGGATCAGAAGCTTCACTCCGATCTCGAGCACATCCCGCACTCCGATGCTGCGTGAGACTGCCGCCGCACCGAACGAGAAGAGCTCTATCGCGGCGAGCGCTATCAGCGACGCGCGGAACGACGCGATCAGGGGGATGCGGAAGAGCAGCAACAGGGCCACCGCGATCGCCACGCCGGCGACCGCCGTGCGCACCGGCCGGGCCAGCTTCTCGACGCGTAGCTCGGGAGTCACGCCTTAGGGCTTGTAGTGGACGGTCACCGGCTCCGCACGCCCGCGCAGGTTGACCGTCTCGGGCCCGGAGAAGCCAGCTCGATCCTCCGGGGCGACCTGGGAGAGCGTGTGGCCCGACGCCACGACCGTCGAGCCGAACTGCTTGTTCAGCTCCTCGAGTCTGGAGAGGGTGTTCACAGCGTCGCTGATGATCGTGTACTCGCGCCGGCTCCGCGGTCCGATGGATCCGATCAGGACCTCGCCCGTGTGCAGCGCCACGCCGACACGGACGCCGTCACCGTCCCGCGCGACCGAGGCCAGGATCCGACGCGCCGCCTCGAGCGCGCGGCTCGCGTGGCCGCCGCCCTCGAAGAACGCGAGGACCCCGTCGCCCATGAACTTGTCGATCACACCACCCGAGGCAACGATCGGAGGGCAGACCACGTCGAGATACGCGTTGACGAAGGTGACCGTCTCCTGTGGGGACAACCGCTCCGAGATCTGCGTGAACCCGCGGATGTCGCAGAGCAGCAGCGTCAGCTCCTCGATGCGGGCCGGCCGCTCCTGGACAGGGGCGTTCCAGAGCTCGGAAGCCTCGCGCTGCGGGAGCGGCACCGCGCGACGGCGCTGCCAGGGGATCCTCACCGACCCGGAGGGTATGCGGGCCGGGTGGCCAGGAACACGCCCGCGACGATGACGAGACCCGCTAGCAACTCCGTTACGCCGATCCGCTCCCCCAGAACGAGCGCACCGGACGTGGCTGCCACCACCGGGAGCAGGTTCAGGTAGCTCGTGGCCTGAGCGGCAGGCACACGCGCGAGGCCGTATGACCAGAGCCAGTAGCCGATGGCGCCGGCGAAAACAGCGAGGTACAGCGTCGCGCCGGCGCCGGCGAGGGTCAGGCGCGGTGCGATCGTCTGGAGCTCGAACGCGGCGAAGGGCAAGAGGAGCACCGCTCCCCAGCCAAGCGTCGCCGCGGTGATCGCGGTCGCGCTCGCCCGGGTTCCGAGCCGGCGCGCGAAGACGGAGTAGAGCGACCACACCCCGACGGAGAAGACGATCCAGAGATCGCCTATCAGGGACCCTTCGCCTCCTGCGGATGTGCCCGTAACGAGGGCGACGACCCCGGCGAAAGAAAGCGCGATCCCGGCCCACACCTGCCAGCGGGGGCGCTCGCCGAGCACCGCGATCGCGAGGACCGCGGTGACCGCGGGGATGGTGGCCTGGATGACACCCGCGTCGGTCGCGCGTGCCGTCTCGAGTCCCACGTTGAAGCCGGCGTAGTACGCGACGATGCCGAGCACGCCGAGGGCGATCCCGGCCCAGAGCCCGATACCGCTGCGCGGAAGACGCACGATCGCCGGCGCGACGAGCGCGGCGGAGATCAGCACGCGGGCGGTCGCCGCCTGGAACGCGCCCATGTCCTGGAGCTGGATCTTCGTGAACAGGTAGGACATGCCCCAGATCAAGGAGACGGTGAGGAGCGCGAGATGGGCGCGCAGGGGGCTAGCCGCGATCCGCGGCTAGTCCTTCCAGTACACGATCTCGGGCTTCGCGGTCTCTTCGGCCGGAGGAAGGGCCGGCGCCTCTGCCAGCTTCTCGGCCTCCGCCTGCGTCGCGGCGCCCTTGTAGTAATAGACGACGACGGGCTCGGCCCGGCCTCTGATCGCGACTGTCTCCGGCCCGATGAAGCCGACCCGCTGCTCGGGAGAGACCTCAAAGAGCGTGCGGTCGGACGTACAGATGACCGACTCGAACTTCTTGTTCAGCTCCTCGAGGCGCGAGAGCGTGTTGACCGTGTCACTGATGATCGTGTACTCGCGGCGGCTGCGCGGCCCGATCGTCCCGACCAGGACGACACCGCTGTGGACCGCCGCGCCGACGCGGATCCGCTCTCCGGTCGGTCCCTTCACGCGCCCGGCGGCAGCGATGACCCCACGGGCGGCCTGAAGTGCGCGTCCCGCGTGACCACCTCCTTCGAAGAAGGCGAGGACGCCGTCTCCCATGAACTTATCGATGACACCACCGGCGTTGACGATGGCCGGGCAGACCTCCTCCAGATAGCTGTTCACGAAGGCGACGGTCTGGACCGGCGTCAGCTGCTCGGACGTCTTGGTGAATCCGCGGATGTCGCACGTCAGGAGCGTCACTTCCTCGAGCCGGCCGGAGCGCTCCAGACCGCCGCTCGTCATGAGACCGCGCGAGACCTCATCCGGAAGGAACGCTTCGAGCACTGCTTGCTGCTGCGCTCGACGGAGGATCTGGCGCACGACGCGCGCCGAGTTCATCGCGACCATCCCGGCGAGCAGCACGACCGCTCCCACGAAGACGGCCTCATCCACCGGGATGGCGAATGCGAAGGTGTAGTACGCGTAGGCCGCGGCGGCGGTCACCGTCGCGGCGAAAGCGGCGCCGACATCCGCCCGCGCTGCGCCGGAGAGCGCCAGGAACACCAGGAGCACGGGGATGAACGGCCGGATGTCCGGCGCGGACGGCGCGAAGCCGAGGATCCCCGCGAGCGCCCCGAAGCCTGAGCTCGTATCCCGCGACGCGACGGCTCCGAGGACGACGAGGCCATCGAGAACGATGAGCAGGTACCGGGAGGGGCGGAACGCGCGGCTGCTCTCAAGTGCCATCTGAGCCGCCAGCCACAGTCCGCCGAGGATGAAGCCGGCGACGACCGCGAGGATCGCTGGGACCTCGAGCCAGTTGATGACCGCGAGGAACAGGAGGATCCAGAGCAGGCCGCGGACCGCGTGGATGGCGAGCTCACCGCTGCGCGCGGCGGCCGACAGCAGCGTGCGCGCTCCCGTCGACGTAGGCCCCGGCTCGACCGCAGGCGCGGCTGGGCGGAAGCGGCCGACGACGGCCGCCAACGGGCCGCCTCGGATACCCCGCATCCCCTCCGCTCCCACGATCGTGGATCCTACAGGGCGAGAGCGGCCGTGCGTATGGCGGAGGGGCACACGGAGACCCCTCTGGGACCTGGTCGGCTAGCGGCGTCCATCGAGACCCAGCATCTCCCTCATCCGAACGTGGCTCAGCACCGCGTCGCGCTCCAGCATCCCGACCAGGCGTCCGTCCTCCACGACCGGCAGGGCCGGGAGCTCGCTGCTCGCGAAGCGCTCGATCGCGGTCAGGAGACGTGAGCCGGGTGCCACCTCGGGGAGGTCGCGCGCCGGGGTCATGATCGCCTCGACCGGGGTCGTGGGCCAGTCGCGCTGTGCGACCTTGCGCAAGTCGGCGATCGACACGAGGCCGCGCAGGATCGAGTCGCTCGCGACCACGGCGACGGCGCGCGCGTTGAACGGCAGCACGTGCTGGTCGACCAGCTCTTCGAGTCGCACGCCGGGAGGGACGGCGCGGAACGTGGTGGTCATGACGTCAGACACCTTCACTCCGGCCACGCTCGAGGCGATGCGCTCCTGCTCGAGCGACGACGACGCGGCCGTGTAGAGGAAGTACGCGATCATCGCCATCCAGACACCGCTGAACGCGTCGCGGTCCGTGATCGCCCGCGCGATCCCGGCTAGAAAGAGCAGGGCCGCGACGATCTGGCCACCGCGCGCGGCGATGCGCGTGGACTTGGCGCGATCCTTTGCGATGGCCCAGACGATGGATCGCAGGACGCGCCCACCGTCCAGCGGAAAGCCGGGGATCATGTTGAAGATCGCGAGCGCCAGGTTGATCACGCCGATGTAGCTGGCGACGACCTCCACGGGGTCGAGCAGGAAGAACGTGCCGATGTTCGCTCCGACCAGGGTCGCGATCCCAAGACCGAGCCCGCCGATCAGCAGGCTCGTCGCGGGACCGGCGATGGCCATGAGGAACTCAGCCCGCGCGCTCGGTGGCTCCTTCGCGAGGTTCGCGACGCCACCGAGGAGGAACAGGGTGATCGACGACACCGGCATCCGGTACGCGCGAGCGACGACCGCGTGCGCCAGCTCATGCGCGAGCACGGATCCGAAGAACAGAAGGGCCGCGATCGCAGCCACCAGGAGCGTCTTCTCGTCGGACCACGCCGGGCGCACGGCGGGGAGGAAGCTGTCGGAGAGCGTGAACAGGACGAGGGCGAAGATGAGGAACCAGGACAGGTGGATCCGGATGTCGATCCCAAGGATCCGCGCCACGAGGATCGAGCCCGGCACTCCGGTCAGCGTACAGCGAGAATGGAGCCAAGCATGGACGTAAAGGCGGCGTCGAAGTCCCTGCCCACGGTCCTCGAGCTCGCGCAGATGATCGACCACGCAGTGTTAAAGCCGACACAGACCGAGCGCGACGTGGTCGACGCGTGCACGATCGCGCGCCGCGAGAAGATCGCGACGGTCTGCGTGAAGCCGTTCTACGTGCCTGACTGCGCGCGCCTCCTCAAGGACTCCGGCGTAGGTACCTCGACGGTCATCGGGTTCCCGCACGGCGGCCAGGCACCAGAGGTGAAGGTCTCGACCGCCATGTCGGCGCTGCGCGACGGCGCGACCGAGCTCGACATGGTCATCAACATCGGCGCGCTCATCGAGCGGGACTACCTGACGATCGAGAAGGAGATCGCATCGGTCGTGGGGGTCGGGCACGCCAGCGAGGCGATGGTCAAGGTCATCCTCGAGACGGCCTACCTCGACGACGCGCAGAAGGCGATCGCCGCGCAGATCGCGGTCGCGTCCGGCGCCGACTACGTGAAGACGTCCACCGGCTTCGGGCCGGAGGGCGCGACGGTCGAGGATGTGCGCCTGCTGCGATCCGTCGTCGGACCGAAGGTCGGCGTGAAAGCTTCGGGCGGTATCCGCACGCTCGATGACGCGCTCGCGATGATCGAGGCAGGCGCCAGCCGCCTCGGCACATCGTCCACCGAGTCGATCCTCAACGAGCTCCGCGAGCGCCTGGCTGTCAGATAGACTGGGTCCTACATAGATAAGGCGACGCACAGGAACGGCTTCGGGCGGGCCTCACCAGTGTGGTCGAGGCCCTTTTCGTTGGGCTGGAACGGAGCGCAATGACCCTCGCACCCGAGCGGGCCGACCGGGCCACAGGTCGCTTCGGCGATCTCGAGATCCACGCCGACATCGCGAAGGCGATCGACGACCTCGGCTGGATGGGCCCCACGCCGGTCCAGGAACAGACCATCAGGCTCTTCCAGCAGAAGCGCGACCTCCTCGTGCAGGCGCAGACCGGGACCGGCAAGACGGCGGCGTTCGCCATTCCGATCCTCGAGCGCGTCGAGCAGGGCGCGAAGCGGCCCCAGGCGATCGTCATCGTGCCGACGCGCGAGCTCGCCGTGCAGGTCACGCGTGAGTTCGGTGCGCTGGGCCGCTACCGCGAGGCGCACGAGGTCGCCATCTACGGCGGCGTCTCGTACACGCCGCAGGATCGCGCGCTCAAGCGCGGCGTCGGCGTCGTGATCGGAACGCCGGGGCGGCTGCTCGATCACATCGAGCGCGGCACCCTCGACCTGCGCGGCATCGAGATCGTGATCCTCGACGAGGCCGACCGCCTCCTCGACATGGGCTTCGCGCCGGACGTTCGCCGCCTCCTCCGCAAGATGCCGAAGGACCGTCAGACCGCGCTCTTCAGCGCGACGCTCTCGTGGGAGGTTCGGGACCTCGCCGCTACGTTCATGCGCGATGCCGTGTCGGTCGCCGTCGACCCCGACCATCAGACGGTCGAGAACGTGGAGCAGCTCTGGGTCGAGGTCTTGGCCGAAGACAAGGTCCGCGCTCTCGAGGAGCTGCTGGGCCGCACCGAGTTCGATCAGGTGCTGGTCTTCCGTCATACCAAGCGCGGCGTGGACGAGCTCGTCCGGCAGCTTCAGCGGCGTGGCCGGAAGGCCGAAGCCCTGCACGGCGATCTCTCCCAGCGCGAGCGCGAGCGCACTCTGGAGGCGTTCAAGAGCGGCGAGATCCCCATCATCGTGGCCACCAACGTCGCCGCCCGGGGACTCCACATCGAGGACATCTCGCATGTCGTCAACTACGACCTTCCCGAGGATCCCGAGACGTTCACGCATCGCATCGGCCGGACAGGTCGCATGGGCAAGGCCGGCGTCGCCGTCACTTTCGTGAGCGAGTGGGACTTCGACGAGTTCGAGGCGCTCCGCGCGCGCGCCAAGGTACCCTTCCGCCGCGAGGTCTTAGACCTGTACGGGAGGTAGGCGTGCCTAAGGACGAGCGGGTCGAGCGGCTCCGCGCAATCCCCCTCTTCATGGCCTGCAGCGAGAAGCAGCTCCAGTTCATCGCAACGCGTGTGGAGGACCTCGAGTTCAAGGCGGGCAAGGTCCTCTGCCAGCAGGGCAAGAGCGGCGGGGAGTTCTTCATCGTGCTGGCGGGCGAGGCCGAGGTGGAGCGCGACGGCAAGGTGGTGGACACGATCCGGACCGGCGACCACTTCGGCGAGATCTCGCTCATCGATGACGGCCCGCGGACGGCGACGGTCACGGCGAAGACGCCGCTCCGATGCCTGGTCCTATCGCCGCGCCAGTTCCAGGACGTCCTTCACCAGGACGCCGAGATCGCCGTCCACATCCTTCGCGACGTGACGAAGCGGCTGCGCGCCGCGACGAGGACGCTGCCCGCGGACTGAGCTAGGCGGGCACCTTCGCGCGCAGCTCCGCACGCACCTTCTTCGCCGCCTCGACCACGACCTTGCACTTGGCGACCGTCTCTTCGACCGTTCGCGTCTTCAGACCGCAGTCGGGGTGCGGATAGAGGCGGTCGGCGCTGACGTAGCGCAAGCCCTTGCGGATGCCCTCCGCGGCCTCGTCCACGGACTCGAGTACGTGGTCGTGCACGTCGACGATCCCGATCGCGAGCTCCCGTGTGAACGGATCCTTGTCGAAGAGGTCGAGCCAGCGGTACTCGTAGTTGGCCATGGCCAGATCGAGCTGGTCCACGGGGAGCGCGAGGACACGCGGATAGATCGCGGCGAAGTCGCCGTAGCAGATGTGCGAGACGGTCTTCGCCTTGAGGTTCTGAGTGACGACGCCCATGGCCTCGATGGCGATGTCGATCTCCTCGGGGCGCGCGTGGATGGCGGGCTCGTCGATCTGGATGTACTTCGCCCCGGCGGCCTCGAGGTCCTCGGCTTCCTGACGGACGACCTCGGCGAGCGCGAGC
>CAZTAI010000045.1:0-3017 GCA_964611555.1 uncultured Chloroflexota bacterium
GCGATCCCCGCGCGCATTCGCCCGATGCCGCCGCGCAGTCGATCCCGCTCGACGCGGATCGCGTTCACGCGGCCGAACGAGGACGAGGCGAGCGTCTCCTCCGTCGGCACGACCTGATGGCCCATCCGGCTGAGCTCCTCGATCGTGGTCTGAGGCACGCGCGCATCGACCAGGAACGGGCCGCCCTCGTAGTGCACGCGCAGGCCGTTGACCGCGTCCTGCGGGCCATCGCCGTGGTGGACGGCGTTCACGATCGACTGCGCCACCGCGCTGATCAGGCGACGCCCGCCTGATGCCCCGACCACCATCCATGGATCGCCCCCGCGCGAGACGATCGCAGGAGACGGCGCCCACAGGATCCGCTTGCCGCCGGCGATCGAGCTCGGCCGGCCGGGTCGCGGGTCGAACCAGGTCATGACGTTCGCCAGGAGGACGCCCGTGCCGCGGAGCACGGCGCCGGAGCCGAACGCCCCGCCGAGCGTCGAGGTCAGCGAGACGCACATGCGCGATCCGTCGACCACCGACATGTGCGTCGTGCTCGGAACGTCGGCGGTGACCTTGCCGAGTACGGTCGGTCCGCGATCCGGCGTCGCACGAGTGGTGTCGATCTCCGACCGCACGCGCTCGGCGTGCTCCATGGACGCGAGCACGGCGAACGGCGCATCGACCTGCGCCGGATCGCCCAGGTAGGCGAACCGGTCGAGGAACGCCCGCCGGCAGGCTTCGCCGATCAGATGCATGTACGGCGCGGAGCCGCGCTCCAGGCGTGACAGATCGGTGGAAGCGAGGATGTTCAGCATCTCGACGGCGGTGATGCCGCCTCCGCACTCCGGATTCGTGGCCACGTGATGGCCGCGGTGGTCGGTCACGAGAGGCGCGATCTCGCGGGCCTCGTACTCGGCGAGCTCCTCGAGCGCGAGCAGACCACCGTTCGCACGGACGTCGTCGACCATCGCCCGCGCCAGCGGGCCGCGGTAAAAGGCCCGGCTCCCGCCGCTGCCGATCGCCTCCAGGCTTTGTGCGAGGTCGGCCTGGATCAGCCGGTCGCCGCCGCCCTCGAGCGGCGTTGGCGGATGCAGCGGCAGCCCGCCGTCCTTGTAGAAGGTCCGCTTGGACTCGGGGTACTCCCAGAGGCGCTCCGCGTATGTGCCAAGCGTCAGCGTGAGGAAGATGTCCACGGGTAGCCCGTCGCGCGCGAGTGCCATCGCGGGCCGCACCGCTCGCGCGAGCCCGATCGTGCCGTAGCGCTCGAGCGCCAGCTCCATCGCCGCGACCATCCCCGGCACGCCGACGGACCGGTACCCGACGTTGTTGGCATCCCCTTCGACCGCGGGCCAGCCGTACATCCCCTTCACGCCGGTCGAGTCCGCGAGACGGAACATGTCGGCGGTCGCGGCGCGCGGCGCGAGCCCGCTGCCGTCGATCACGGTCTCGCGACCGTCGGGGAGGCGGATGACCATCACGGCGACCCCACCGATGCCGCTGAGCGCCGGCTCGGCCACGCCCATCACGAACGCGGCGGTGACCGCGGCGTCCACGGCGTTGCCGCCGTCGCGCAGGACCTCGAGCGCGGCGGCGGTGGCTTCGGGCCGATCCGTGGTCACCATCGCGGTCGGCGCGGTCGCCTCGGTCTTCGAGATCACCCACTCGCTGCGCGTCGGATCGGACATCCCGCGGAGGATAGGATCACGGCTGCATGCGTGAGGGGCCCGCACCGGACGTCGTGATCGTCGGGGGCGGCGTTGTCGGCGCCTCCATCGCGTACCACCTGGTCCAGCGCGGCATGCGCAACGTGCTCGTGCTCGAGCGGGACACATTCGGAGCCGGCTCCACCAGCCGCAACGCCGGCGGCATCCGCCAGCAATTCTCGACCGAGATCAACGTGCGGCTGTCTCAGCGGTCCATCCCGCGCCTCGAGCGATTCGAGGACGAGTTCGGGATCGACATCCAGTTCCAGCAGGTCGGCTACCTGTTCCTGATCACCGAGGAGCGCGACGTCGCCCCTTTCGAGCGATCGCTGGCTCTCTGGAAGCGGCTCGGCGTGCCCGCGACCCGGCTCGATCGCGATGGGATCAGGGCGGTCTTCCCGGAGATCGTCACGGACGACGTGCTCTTCGGGACGTTCTGCCCCAAGGACGGGCACGCCGACCCGGTCAGCATCCTCAACGGCTTCATCTCGAAGGCTCGGGCTGGTGGTGCGACCTTCCGCGAGCACGCCCGTGTCACCGGCATCGACGTGGAGAGCGGGCGCGTCCGCGCCGTGCGTCTCGACGGCGAGCGGATACCGTGCGCAACGGTGGTGAACGCCACGGGTGCGTGGGCCGCGGAGCTGGGCCGCATGGTCGGGCTGAACGTGCCGGTCCAGCCTCTCCGGCGGCAGATATTCGTGACCGCGCCGCTCGCCGATCTCGCGCATCCGATACCGCTGACGGTCGAGTTCTCATCGAGCCTGTACATGCATCGCGAGTCGGGTGGCATTCTCCTCGGCATGGCGGACCCGAGCGACGCGCCCGGATACGTGGACAGCGTGAACTGGGAATGGATGTCTACGGTGGTGGAACGCGGGCTGGCGCGCCTACCCGTGCTCCAAAAGGCATCGATCCGCGCGGCCTGGGCGGGCCTCTACGAGGACACGCCCGACAAGCACCCCATCCTCGGGAACGTCGATGGCGTCGAGGGCTTCGTGATGGCCGCCGGCTTCTCCGGGCACGGGGTGATGCACTCGCCGGCGACGGGGGAGCTCGTCGCGGAGCTCATCACGGACGGCAAGACGTCGCTCGACATCAAGTCCCTCGGACTCGCGCGGTTCGAGCGCGGCGAGCTCGTGCCGGAGCACAACGTCATATGAGCTTTCAGCTGATCTTCACGGTCCTGGCACTGCTGCTGACCGCCGGCGCGGCGCTGCTGCTGCTGGTCGTGGTGTTCCGGAAGGAGCGGCAGATGGCGAACCTCTCGCTGGCGCTGCTCCTCATGGCGCTCGCCGTCGGCGTCTGGTGGACGTCGATCAGGACTCCGCT
>CAZTAI010000045.1:3117-10509 GCA_964611555.1 uncultured Chloroflexota bacterium
GTAGCGCGCCTATCCTCAAGCGCGTGAAGACGCGCGAAGAGATAAGGCTCACGACGCTATCGAGCTGCGCTGGCTGAGGCGCGAAGCTGGGCCCAGGCCCACTGGCGCAGGTGCTGCGCCCTCTCGCTGCTCAGCCGATGCCCGCGGAGCTCGTAGTCGGCCTCGAGGTCGCGGATGACGCGGCCGTATACGTGGTCGCCCCCGACATGGCGGTGGTCCAGACCGTGGACTTCTTCCCGCCCATCGTGGACGACGCCTACGCCTCGGGTCAGATCGGGGCCGCCAACGCGATGTCCGATGTCTACGCGATGGGCGGCGAGGTCCTGTTCGCTCTGAACATCGCCGCCTGGCCCGAGGACGTGCCGATCGAACAGCTCGAGGAGCTCTTCGCGGGAGCTGTGGACAAGGTGCGCGAGGCGGGCGGAGTGGTGGCCGGCGGCCACACGGTCATCGACCGCGAGCCCAAGTTCGGTCAGTCCGTGACCGGGCGCGTCGACCCGCGGCGGATGCTGCTGAAGGCGGGGCTGCGGGCGGGCGACGAGCTGTGGCTGACGAAGCCTATCGGGACGGGGATCCTCACGACGGCGCACAAGCGGCAGACCATTTCGGTCGAGGATCTGGCGTCGGTGATCGCGAGCATGGTCGCGCTGAACCGCGCCGCGGCGCAGGCGGCTGTCGCGGCCGGGCTTCACGCGGGAACAGACGTCACTGGCTTCGGGCTCGCCGGCCACGCGCACGAGATGGCGGATCGATCCGGTGTGGAGGTCCGCATCAACGCCGGTGCGGTGCCGCTGCTGCCAGGTGCACGCGCACACGCGGAGGCGGGCGTGGACTTCGGCGGGATGCAGCGGAATCGCGAGCACTTCATCGATGGCGGCCTGGTGCGCCTCGATGGGCTCGATGAGGCAACGACGCTGCTGATGATCGACCCGCAGACCTCCGGGGGGCTGCTCCTGGGTGTCCCGGCCGCGCATCGCGAGGCGTTCGAGCGGGAGCGCACGGTTCGCAACGTGACCGCGTGGCGCATTGGCGAGGCGCGCGAGGGTCGCGGCGTCGTCTTCACATCCGGAGGGTGACCTCCGAGGCCACCACCAGCCACGACCCATCACCACTCGGCTTCCCTCCCGAGCCGGTCCCCGAGCCTGAGCCCGAACATCCGATCCCCTCGGCACCGACGGCGCGTGCGCTGGAGCTCTCGCGGCTCTCGCCCGGGCGAGCCGCGTTCACGCTCGCCTGGCCCGGCATCATCGAGCAGCTCTTCCGCGCGAGCGGCGGGACCGTGACGATCGCTATCGTCGGCCAGCTCGGTGCGGTCGCGACCGCCGCGATGGGCGCCTCCTTCCAGTACCTGTTCCTGCTGTTCCCGGTGTGGGGTGCGCTCTCCACCGGGACCGTCGCCGTGGTGGCCAGGCGGATGGGCGAGGGACGCTCGGACGCCGCGGCCGACGCGCTCCGCCAGTCACTGATCATCGCCACGCTCCTCTCGGTCGTATCCGGTGTCGCCTTCGTGGTCTTCGCTGCTCCGCTACTACGGCTCATCGGGGCCGACGAAGATGTGGTGGCGGTGGGAGCGCCATTCCTGGCACTCGTGGGCGGCCTGAACGTCTTCCAAACGCTGGGGATCATCGCCGTCAACGCGATGCGCGCTGCCGGCGACAGCCGCACGCCGATGTGGCTCGCTCTGGGTGCCTCCACGTCCTTCATCGGCCTGGCATATCTCTTCGTTCATCCATTGGGCCTCGGCGTGCTCGGCGCGGGCTACGCGCAGATCATCGTCACGGTCCTGTTCCTGGTGCCGGTCATCGCGGTGCTGTGGCGTGGGCGTGCCGGGCTCAAGCTCGCGGGCGGGCGCTGGCGACTGCACGGCGAGACGATCCGCGCGCTCATGTCCGTGAGCCTGCCTTCCGTGGGGGAGACCCTCCTCTTCGCGATCGGGATCATCGCGCTCGGTGGGATCGTCTTCCGGTTCGGGACCGAGGCCTACGCGGCCCATCAGATCATCGGATCCATCGAGGCGATGTCGTTCCTCCCCTGCGTCGGCTTCTCCGCCGCGGCGGCCGCGCTCGTGGGCCAGTCGCTCGGGATGCGGCAGCCGGCGAGGGCGATGGAGGTGGGCTGGGCAGCGACGCGCATGGCGATCCTCTGGACGAGCGCCGCGGGCCTGGCGATGGCCGTGCTGCCCGCGTTCTTCCTGGGGCTGTTCACGTCGTCGGCGGAGGTCGTGCGCACCGGTGTCCTGGCGATGATCGTGGTAGGCCTTGCCCAGCCCGCGCAGGCCGTGATCTTCACCATCGGTGGAGCCCTACGCGGCGCGGGCGACACCCGCTACACGCTGGGGCTGACGATCTTCAACTGGTTCGTGGTGCGCTTCCCGCTGGCCGTGATCCTCGGGATCGTCGTCGGCTGGGGCCTCACGGGTGTGTGGGTCGCGGTGCTGATCGACTACTGCGTGCGCGCCGGCCTTCTCGCACGACGCTTCCAGAGTGGGCGGTGGCAGCTGCGGCGGGTGTGATCCGAAACGAATGAACGCCGGCCCTTGCCGGCGCTCGTACGAAGTACTGTGCGGAAGGAGGGACTTGAACCCTCACGCCCTTGCGGGCACTAGCCCCTCGAACTAGCGCGTCTACCATTCCGCCACTCCCGCGAGAGGTCCATATTATCAGGGCTCCGCCGCTAGCTCGCCGTGCCGACGCGTGCCGCGCGAGGCACGCTATGCGGAGATGATCATCCACCGCTGCCCGCGATGCCGCGCCGAGGACATCTCCGCGGACGCTCACCCGGTCCGCGTGATCCGAGGCGATCGCACCGAGATCGTCGCCGTGTGCCGCAACTGCTATCGCGCCGCGGAGCTCGGGTACCGCCTCGCGTGTGACAGCGCCGGCATCCCGTACGCCCCTCTGCCGATCCGCGGAGGGCTGTTCGCGCTTGCCGACTTCTACGAGCGGCGCCTCGCGGCGCTGGACGACCCCGACCTGCTGCTCGAGGACGACGACCGCCTCGCCACGAAGGCGCCCGTGCAGTCCGCGCTCGACGACGTGAAGAGGCGGCTGGCCATCGAACCGGTACGGGACGCGTAGTCTCGGCGCGATGAGCCCGGTACGGCCCGATCCACTACTGCTCTGGCCGACGTACACGCTCTTCCCGCTCGCGGCGCTCTCCATCCTCACCTTCGGGGCCGCCGGCGGCGATCCGGCGATGAGCGCGATCGGGATCGGGTTGCTCGCGATCAACGCGGTCTTCGTCGTGAACCAGCTGTACGGCACCTGGGTGGGCGTCGACGGCGATGAGATCGTCCATCAGACCTGGTTCGGCCTCGGAGGCTCTCGCGTCCCGGTCGGTGCCGTCCAGCGCGTCGATGCCAAGCGCTACGCCGGCGGTCACGGAGGCTGGTCGGCGCCGCACTTCGTCGTGCGGGGCAGGGAAGACGTCGTGCGCGTGAACACGAAGGCCTATCGCCTCCCGGCCTTCGTCCCGCTGATCGAGCGCATCCGCTCGGCCAACCCGCGCGTCGAGCTGGACGACTTCTGGACGCGCGTCGCGCGCGGCGAGGACGTCTCCAAAGAGGTCACGGTGACCCCGAAGGGCCGCTTCTAAGCCGAGCGGCCGCGCTCCATGCGCATACGGCGATGCTCGACCGCCGTGCAGCGATCCCAGACGACCTTCAGCCCCGCGCGTTCGGCGCGCTCGGCGGCAGCGACGTTCTCGAGATCGAGCTGGAACCAGATCGCCGGAGCGCCCGCCGCGATCGCGTCGTCGACCGTCTCATCCAGGAACTCGCCGCGGCGGAAGACGTCGACGAAGTCGATCTTGATGTCCTTCGGTATGTCCACGAGCCGGTCGTACGCCTGTTCGCCGTCCACCTCGCGACCGCGCAGGCGCGGGTTCACCGGGATCGTTCGATAGCCCTCGGAACGCAGGTAAGAGGAGACGGAGCTCACGGGCCGGTGGGGCTTGTCGCTGTACCCGACGACGGCGATGGTGTGGCCGTTCGAGAGGAGCTCGTCCGCTAGGCCTGGCTCATTCAATGCTCCCACACCGACCTTTCCAAGAACAGTCTTGTTCCGCCACGCATTCACGGCGCATGATCGCACCGCGATGCCACCCCGCGCACCAGTCGTCTGGACCACCTCGCCGGCCCGGGGCGAGCGCATCAGGCGCCGCCTTGACGAGCGTCATCGCGACCTGTCCGCGGACGCCAAGACCAGCGCCGCCCGCTACCGCGGATCTCGTGCCGCCCGCACCTCCTCCGAGCTTCTGGCCCTGCGCGGGGACTTCCTGGCCTCGCTCGGCCGCCTGGCGGCGTTCGAAGCGGCGAGCCTGACCCTGTCCGGCTGCCGCTACGAGCTGCAGATGCGCGCCTACGCCGACGACCTATCGCGCGACTACTTCGACCTGTGGCAGCTGCTCGCGCGGCGCGGCGCGGAGCAGCGTGCCGAGGACGAGCGCGGCAGCGAGCGGCTCGACTACTTCGCCGTGCAGCTCGGGCGCCTCGAGGGCATGGCCGATGCGCTCACGATCGCGGGACGCAACGTCCGCCTGTTCCCGCCGCCCAACGTGGCGTGGCAGTCGGTGTCCTAGCGGCTCGTACACTTGGGGTCTCGGGCAACTAGCTCAGCTGGTCAGAGCGTCTCCTTTACACGGAGAAGGTCAGAGGTTCGAACCCTCTGTTGCCCACACGCTAGCGAGGACGATGCGGGTCTAGGATGTCGCCGGCCAGCCTCTGGCCAGAGGAGGGACGCGCTGTGTCGCTGAAGACCGTCATGCTCGCACTCGGCGTCTTCTACGTCGCGATCGGCATCCTCGGCTTCGTCCCCGGCGTCACCAACGACGGACTGCTCATCGGCATCTTCGCCGTCAACGCACTTCACAACATCGTCCACCTCGCGATCGGTGCCGTGCTGATCTGGGGAAGCATGACCGCGAACATCGCCGTTCTCAAGGCTCTCGCAGTCGTGTTCGCGGTGCTCGTGGTCGGCAGCTTCGTCGCTCCTATCGTCGAGCAGGTCCCGCTGAACCCGCCTGACAGCGTTCTCCATCTCGTGAGCGCGCTGATCACGGGCTACTACGGCTTCATGGCCAAGCCAGCGATGGCTCCGGCTTAGCGACCGCGAGGCGACCGGCGGCACGCTCCGTCTGGGCGTGCCGCCGGTCGCGATCGCCACCAGAACGCACGATGTAACGTGCAGTCGGCTGCTAGGATCCTCGCCTGCTCCGACCACTCTCGATCCTCATCACCGTGCTCCTGATCGCCGCGTGCGGTGGTGGCGGCACGCCCGCCGCCGCGCCGAGCACGTCGCCAGCGAACGAGAGCGCCGCACCGTCGGCGGCGGGAGCCAGCGCGGCACCGTCAGGCGCGGCCGCGGATCCGTCGTTCGCCGACATCCTTCGGAGCGGCAAGCTCGCCAGCTACCGCATCTCGTACACGATGACCACCACCCAGACCGGCCAGGGGACGCCGGCCTCGCTCGAGCAGACCTGGTACTTCAAGCCCCCGAACACGCGCTTCGACATGACGGTCGACGCCGCGAGCGGTGGCGGCAAGATCTCGATGTTCTACCTCCAGACCGGCACGTACATGTGCACCGACTCGTCGGGACAAGCCTCCTGCCTGAAGCTTCCGGGCGAGGCGACGGCGGGCCAGAACCTGGCGTTCGACATCCAGAGCTCCTTCCAGGACGACCCGGCCGCGTTCAATGCGTCATCGAAGGAGCAGCGGACGATCGCGGGCCAGCAGGGGCTCTGCTACCTGATCGCGGGCAACCCGGTCGTCGGGTTCAGCTCGGGCACCTTCTGCTACACGCGCACCGGCATCCCGCTCCTGAGCGAGTGGTCTGCGGGGGGCGCAAGCATCAAGATGGAAGCGACCAACTTCAGCGCCGACGTGCCCGACAGCGACTTCAAGCTGCCGGCGGAGCCCACCAGCTACTAGCGCTCCTTGGGGCCGTCCCGCACGAGCGCGAGGACGAACCCGTCATAGCCCTTCGTCCCGACCGTCTGGATCCCCGTGGCGGTCAGGCGCTTCTCCTTCGCGATCAGGTCGTAGGTCTTTCGCGTGGCGATCACGCTCGCGTCGTCGCTCGTCGCGTCCGCGATCGCGCCCTTGCGCACCATGTTGTCGAAGACGATCACGGTGCCCTGCCGCGAGAGCTTGAGCGCCCACTCGAGGTAGACGGGGTAGCCGGGCTTGTCGGCGTCGATGAACACGAGGTCGAAGGGGCCCTGGCCCTCGGCTACGAGCTTGGGGAGCGTGTCGGCGGCGGGGCCGACCCGCACCTCGGCGACCTTGCCGAGGCCGGCGCGCTCGAAGCTCGCACGGGCGACGTCAGCGTGCTTCTGGTCGAGCTCGCACGTGACGAGGCGGCCGTCCGCCGGTAGCGCGCGGGCGAGCCAGGTCCCGCTGTACCCGCCCAGCGTCCCGATCTCCAGGATGCGACGCGCGCCGAGCATCGAGGCGAGCAGGTAGAGCAGCTTCCCGAGCGGGGCCGAGACCTGGATCGAGGGCAGACCGGCCTTGTCGCTCGCGGCGATCGCGGCGTCCTGCTCGGGGTCCGGTCCGATCAGCTGCCCCGCGATGAACGCGTCGACCTCGGTCCAGCGCTCCTCCGGTGTACCTCCGG
Organism: uncultured Chloroflexota bacterium; assembly: GCA_964611555.1. Lineage (GTDB taxonomy): Bacteria > Chloroflexota > Limnocylindria > P2-11E > P2-11E > GWC2-70-10. Next base: position 9,735 of record CAZTAI010000045.1, read on the forward strand.
CTCGGCTCATGAGCTGCTCCCTTCGGATCCGAAGCTCGCCGGCCCGAGGCCGGCGGCCGTCACGGCCGCGAGGACGGTGTCGTGGTCCGCGGATGAGGTGCGCTCGAGCTCCGCGGCGACGGTCTCTATGGCCGCCCAGACGCGCGGCTCGCGCACGATGCGCTCGGCGCTGATCTTCGCCCGCGATAGTCGCCCCGCATTCTCGTCCGATACGCCGCCGATAAGGCGCACGATCGCACGGGCGTCCTCGACCGAGACACGCCACTGGCGGGGTCCGCCCAGCAGGCGACCCTCGCCCTCGCTTCCGGCGACGAGCGCCACCAGGAGGCGGTCCGTGCCGTCAGCGCCCGCGGGAGCGTCGATGTCGGTGGCTCCGCATCCGGGTGAGTCGTCGTGGAGCTCGGCGCTCGCGCGCAGCCCGAGGAGCACGGCGACGACCGCATGTGCCGCTTCGTGGAACGGGGCCGGGCCATGGGCTGCCCTAGGCTTGCCAGTGGTGGCTGCTTCCTTCCGCCCGGCCGTCCAGAACGAGGCGATCCTGCGCCGCGGCGACTTCATCGCGCCCGTCGTCCAGGAGATCAGGCGGGTCATCGTAGGACAGGAATACCTCATTGACCGCCTGCTCATCGGGCTGCTCTGCAACGGTCACCTGCTGATCGAAGGCGTGCCGGGGCTGGCTAAGACGCTCGCCGTGAAGACGCTCTCCGACACCATCGATGCCGACTTCAAGCGCATCCAGTTCACCCCCGACCTGCTGCCCGCGGACCTGAACGGC